>JBDQNA010000032.1:0-10001 GCA_040261965.1 Flavobacteriaceae bacterium | reverse complement strand
GTCTTGAAGCATAAAATGTTCTCCCATCAAAAAGCCATCAAAACCAGCTTTGGAAAGTTTTTTAATAGCATCGTAAGACGAAATACCACTTTCCGAAATTTTTACTTTATCGTTTGGTATGTGATTGGCTATGGTAATACTGGTGTTAAGGTCAACAGAAAAGTCTTTGAGGTTTCGGTTGTTCACTCCAACCACATCGACATACGTCATGGGTGCCTGTGTAAGTTCTTCCAAGTTATGCACTTCCAGTAGTACGTCTAGTCCTATGTCTTTTGCGGTTTTGGCAAGTTGATTGGTTTCTTCTGCGGTAAGACAAGCTTTAATAAGCAATATTGCATCAGCACCATAGGCTTTGGCCTCGTGAATTTGATAGGCATCCACAATAAATTCTTTTCGTAATAGAGGAAGATTGCACGCAGCACGCGCCAAAAGCAAATCTTCTAAAGAACCACCAAAATATTGTCCATTGGTAAGCACAGACATGGCTGCTACACCAGCTTGCTCATATCCAATTGCTACTGCTGCAGCTCGGGATTGTAATTTTATTTGAGGTCTAGATGGTGAACGGCGTTTGTGTTCGGCCACAATTCCCATTGGGGTATGCCTAATCCTATCGGCAAAGGAGATTATTTCCCTTTTGAAGTGGGGCATGGCTTGTAACTGCACTTGGGATATCATCTTCTTTTTCAGGGCGATTTCCTTGCGTTGGTCTCTAACGATTTGTGCTAAAATGCTCATGCTTTACTCAGTGCTAATAATTTGGTGAAGGCGCCTAATGCCTTTTTAGATTCAATAGACTCTTGTGCCTTGGCATAGCCAGCTGTTATCGAAATATCCAGTGCAGTTGCAATGGCGGTACCTGCGTTGGCACAAACGACTTGTTTTTGTGAGGCCGTACCCTTGTCATGGAGGACTGCTGTAAAAATTGCCGCTGCATCTTCAAACGTATTCCCGCCTCCAATAGCTTCAGGCGTTAGTGGCTTAAGCCCAAGGTCTGCTGGGCGAAGAAGGCGTTCTCCAGTATTGGAAATAATTTTGGTTGCACCTGTTAAGGAAATTTCATCATAACCGTCAAGCGCATGCAACACACAAAACTGCTTAGCTGATCGCTGAAATAAGTATCCGTATAGTCGCATCAGTGCCAAATTGAACACCCCGACGATTTGATGCTTGGGCATACACGGATTGACCAAAGGCCCTAGCATATTAAAAAAGGTTTTGAGTTGGAGCGCACGTCTGACAGGTGCTACATGTTTCATCGCAGGATGAAACAAAGGCGCATGTAATACACAGATACCTGCTTGGTCTATACAGCGTTCCAAAAAGTCAGCATCGTTAGAAAAACGAATGCCCAAATGCTCCATTACGTTACTTGAACCACAAGAAGAGGAAACACCATAGTTGCCGTGTTTTGCTACGTGGACGCCCGCACCAGCTGTTACAAATGAAGCTAGTGTGGATATGTTAAAGGTGTCTTTGCCATCACCACCAGTACCACACAAATCAATAGGGTTGTAAGCCGCCAGATCAACTACCACACAAAGTTCAAGTAGTGCATCTCTAAATCCGGCCAATTCAGCAACATCAATGCTACGCATCATGAATACGCTTAAAAAGGCGGTAACTTGATAGGGGTCTGCTGCGCCACTGCCAATAAAGAGTAAAGCATCCTTGGCTTCTTGCTGTGATAGCTTTTTGTGTTGTGTAAGATGTGTTAGAATCTCTTTCATAGTGCTACCCAGTTTTTTAACAGCTGTTTTCCATTAGGTGTAAGGACCGACTCAGGGTGAAACTGTACGCCATAAATGGGGTGTGTTTTGTGTTTGAAGGCCATCACTTGACCATTTTCTTCCTCGGCCAACAAGATAAATCCGTTGGGAAGAGGTTTGTTGACCACCCAAGAGTGATAGCGCCCAACATCAAATGAACTTGGGAGTCCTGCAAACAGGGCATCGTCTTGCATTATGGTCATTTTACTAGCTATCCCGTGAAACACGGTTGAAAGGTTGGTTAATGAACCCCCGAAAACCTCTGCAATTGCTTGATGTCCTAGGCAAACGCCAAGCATGGGAATACTAGTTGCGTATGCTTCAATAGTGGCTTTAAGAAGCCCGGCCTCATCTGGAATCCCAGGTCCAGGAGAAAGCACGATTTTATCATAACCAGCCACTTCTTCAAGTGTAAACTGATCGTTTCGTTTTACGGTAACGGTACATCCTAGTTCCTCTAGGTAATGCACCAAATTAAAAGTAAAAGAATCGTAATTATCAATGACTAAAATATTCATGGAAATTGTTTTTCTGCTTTGTCCATGGCGGTATTAAGCGCACGTAATTTGTTGTAAACTTCTTGCAATTCGCTTTCGGGATCTGATTTTGAAACAACACCTGCGCCTGCATGGTAATGCAGTACATTGTTTTTGCTCAAAAAGGATCTGATGATGATCGCGTGGTTGTAGTTGCCTTTGAAATCCAAAAACCCAATAGCACCTCCGTAGAAGGAGCGGTCTGTGGTTTCATAGGATTCAATGAGTTGCATGGCGCGGTGTTTGGGAGCACCACTTAATGTCCCAGCAGGAAAGGTGTCTGCTACAATTTGCATGGTAGCCGTTTCCTTCTTTTTTAGTCCTGTGACTTTAGAAACCAAGTGGATAACGTGTGAGTAAAACTGCACTTCTCTGTCCTTTTCAACTGTCACTTCCTGTCCATGACGGCTCAAATCGTTTCTTGCCAAATCTACCAGCATCATGTGTTCGGCATTTTCTTTTAAGTCTTTTGCCAATTCTTTTGCTCTAGCTTCGTCTTGTACATCATTCCCCGTTCGGATAAATGTACCTGCTATGGGGTGAATTTCCGCTACACCATCTTTTACTACCAGTTGTGCTTCTGGAGAACTGCCAAAGATTTTAAAGCCCCCAAAGTCAAAATAGAAGATATATGGCGATGGGTTTATAGAGCGCAGTACGCGATACAAACTGAAGTCATCTCCGCTATAGGCTTGTGAAAACCGACGGGAAAGTACAATTTGAAAAACATCGCCACGCATGCAATGCTTTATGCCTTTTTTAACCAAGTCTACAAATGCTTCATCACCCATATTAGACGATGCTTCTCCTTCTTTTTTAAATGAATATGAATCTCCTGCTGGAGCCTTGAGTAATTGGACAACCTCAGCTAGGTTGCTTTCGCTTTGATAACAATGTGCAAAAAGTTTGGCTTGGTTGTTAAAAACATTTATTGCGATAATATTTTGATATAACGCATAATATATTTCAGGGATATCTGCATCTCCCCCTTTTTTTCTTAGCTCAATATCTTCAAAATACTGTACGGCCTCGTAAGATGTATAACCAAACAAGCCGTTGCTTAAAAAGCGATTTTCAAGTTCGTCTGTCTCAAATTGAGCGGCAAATGCCTCGAGTTTATCAACCACCGAAATGTCTGGTGTAACAATTGTTTGGGAAGTACTGCTGTCTGGAAAACGCTCTGTTATGTTTCGGTTGTGCACCTTAAAAGCGGCAATGGGGTTAAAACATATATAGGCCACACTGTTGTCATTGGCACCATAGTCAGAACTTTCGAGCAACACACTTTCTGGGTATGCGTCTCTAATTTTAAGATACATATTGACCGGTGTCATGGTGTCGGTCAAGAGTTCACAAGTATCCGTTTGTAGTTTAAACTTCATTAGTTAAAAATAAAAAAGACCTGTCATTATTTGACAAGCCTTTTAATTGTATATAATACGCTTATCATCTCCAATTAGGAGTTCCACCAAAGCGTGTTATAAATGCGTTTTTTCATCTGCCCAAATATATGCAATTCAGCGATAAAAAAACAAGGGCTAGTAGGTAAAGCTCACACGAAGCTTCAATTCGTCGTTAATAAGCTTGTCCCCAAGGTTTTCAAAAAAAGATCCAGATCTAAACTTTACATTGTATTTTGAACGGTCAATCTCAAAGTCAGCTGTAGCCTTGTTATTGTCTATTTCGAGTTCAAATGATTCTGAATGGGTAATACCTCGTATTGTAAAATCACCTGTAACTTGGTAACCTTCGTCAGTAGGAGTGACTGATGTAAAAACTAGTGTAGCTTCAGGATGCTCTGCAACTCCGAAAAAATCGTCTGATTCAAGGTGGCCTACCAACCTAGCGCCATATTCTTCAGACAAGTCAGTACACACGATGGAGTTCATATCAACAGTAAAGTTACCACCCGTAAGCGTGTCAGCTTCAAATGCAAGCGCTCCTTTACTAATGTTGATGGTTCCAACATGCGATTCGGTTGTGATTTTCGATCCTTCCCAATTGATGACTCCATTAGTTATGGCTTTTGTTTGTGCATTTAATCCAAAACTTAAAAAAGTAATTGCCAATAAGGCTGCTATTGTTCTTGTATTCATTTTGTTTTTTTAACGTTATTTTGATGTTAACTTATTTAGTAATTGCAATAATTGTTCCATTTCATTTTTAGAAAGGGCCGAGGTGATTGTTTTCTCTGTATGATCTATAACCGTATCTATTTTTTTGAGTAATTTTAATCCTCTTTGGGTTATAATAATATTCACCTTACGCCGATTTTCTGGACAAACAGTGCGCACTACAAACCCTTTTTCCAAGAGCTTGTCGACTATCCTAGAGGTGTTGCTCATGCGGTGAATCATATCATCTGTAATACTCTCCAAGGATGCAGCAGCCCCGTTGCGACCTCTTAAAATACGCAATACGTTAAACTGCTGTAGGCTTAGCCCAAATGGTTGAAGTGTATTTGTGATGTGCTCAGCAAATACATTGCCTCTTTTCATCACGTGCACGACCACATCTCTATTAATCATTGTACTAACAACTATTGTATATACAAATATATATAAAAAATTTATTATATTTGATAAAATTAAAAGATGTTTAAGCGACTTATTTTTTTATTAATGGTGACAGCTTGTATATCTTCGCCTAAAAAACAAACACAAATGAATGAATTAGCGCCCGATGCATGGGCTGAACTACAAGAGCAAACTTCAGCGTCAGTAATCCTTGATGTTAGGACATCAGAAGAGTTTGAATCTGGATATATTAAGGGAGCTTTGAATATGGATATTCGCGGAGGAGCAGACTTTCTCGCCTCTATTGAAATGTTAGATAAATCGAAATCCTATTTTGTGTATTGTCGCTCTGGCGCAAGAAGCGGACAGGCTTGTCAGCTTATGAGTCAAATGGGTTTTAGCGCTGTGTATAATCTTGAAGGCGGCGTCCTTGCTTGGGAGGGCGATTTAGAGGAGTAATCTCAACTTAAGGTGCGCGAAGAACTGCTCGCCTATTTATGGAAAACACAATATTTTAGCCGTAAGTCGTTAAAAACAACAGACGGTGATACCCTTGTTGTGTTCAAACCTGGACAGGAAAACCCAAACGCAGGGCCTGATTTCTTCAATGCACATATCCAACTAAATAAAAACCTCTGGGTAGGCAATGTTGAGCTTCATCTTCATGCTTCAGACTGGTTTAATCATCGGCATGAAACGGACGCCAATTACGATAATGTTATTCTTCACGTGGTATGGAAAAATGACATTCCTGTTTTTGATGTTAGCCAACAGCCATTGCCAACCCTGTGTTTGTCAGAATATGTGCCCAAAAGCATACTCAAAAAGTATGAACACTGGATTAGTCAAGATAAAAAACGGATTAGCTGCGCAGATAAGATTCATGCCGTCAGTGAGTTTCATCAGCGGCAATTTTGGGAGCGACTCTATGTGGAGCGACTTATGGAAAAAACAGCCCTGTTTCAGCATTGGTTGTCTCTGGCCAAAAACGATTGGGAGGCGGTGTTTTTTGTTGCTTTAGCCAAGGGTTTTGGATTAAAACAAAATGGGTTGGCCTTTGCTAATATGGCGCTTGCAACCCCGTGGAAAGCTGTGCTTAATTGCGCTTCAAACCCCGAAGTATTGGAAGCTCTATTTTTTGGGCAATCAAATCTGTTTCAGAAAACAGTTGATCATCCCTATTTTGAAAGACAACAAAAAACATATCAGTATTTGCAACACAAATACCAACTTATACCAATTTCCGAAAACCTCAATTTTTTCCGTTTGAGGCCTGAAAATTTCCCCACCATTAGATTGTCACAACTCGCCTGGCTTACATCCAAACAGCCTCGTTTGTTATCCCATATTCAGTCTGCAAAAAACGTAGACGCTTTGTATGCCTTACTGCAAGCCAAGACGACCTCTTTTTGGGAATCACACTATTAATTTAACACGCCTGCCAAACAACGACAACGCAAATTAACTAAGTCATTTATGCAGCTACTCCTTTTAAATACCGTTTTTCCCTTTCTGTTTCATTATTATAAATACACAGGCGATAGACGTGTCGATCAAATTGTAGACTGGGTACGTCAATTACTCCCAGAAAAAAATAATTACAGCCTTAAGTTCAAGGCACTTGGTTGTACCATTGAAGATGCTCTGGAAAGTCAGGCATCTATTCAGTTGAAAACCAATTATTGTAATCCGCGCAGATGCTTGTCATGTAGCTTTGGACACGAACTTTTAAATCTTTGATTACTTTTGTAACATGAGCTCTATGCACGAATTACGCTACTTTCTAGAAAAACGTGGCTTCGAAGTATGCTCCCGATTGGCAGAACGCCTGGGGATGAAAGCAAAACACGTGCGTATTTTTTTTATATATCTGAGTTTTTTTTCATTGGGCGCTGGCTTTGCATTATATTTGGTTTTTGCCTTCTGGCTAAGAATGAAAGATTTTTTATTTGCTAAACGCTCATCAGTTTTTGATTTATAATCCAAACCAATTTATGAAATACTTTATCTCCTTAATAATGGCTCTTTTGTGTCTGCCGCTTAACGCTCAAAACACTGAAAAGGGATTAGACGAGCGCATTAATGAAGCATTTAAACCTGTATCTGACTTTTTCTCTGAGGTTGTTTTTTTTCAAGTTGGAGGCAATCCGTTTGTAATTTATTTACTTGTTGGCAGTGCATTGTTTTTTACTATTTACTTTGGGTTTATCAATGTTCGCCGATTTCCATTGGCTATAAATGTTGTGCGCGGGAAGTATGACGATATTGATCATCATTCCGCTTCAAAAAAAGCAGCTGTAAATATAGCTGACGGTGATATTGTTGACACCATAAAAGATGAGAGTCAAGACGGTGAAGTAAGTCATTTCCAAGCATTGGCAACGGCTGTTTCCGGTACTGTAGGAAATGGAAATATCGCTGGGGTTGCCCTTGCCATTGCACTTGGCGGTCCGGGTGCTACCTTTTGGATGATTGTTTGTGGGCTTATCGGAATGTCTACCAAGTTTGTGGAATGCACGCTTGGGGTTAAATATCGTGATGTAGGACCTGACGGAACGATCTATGGGGGTCCTATGTATTACTTGAAAAAAGGGTTGAGCGAAAAAGGTTTTGCTAAGCTAGGAAAGATTACAGCAGTCATTTTTGCAGTATGTTGTATCGGGGGTTCTTTTGGCGGAGGTAATGCTGCCCAATCGAACCAAGCGACAGTTGTGCTAAAGCAGCTTATGGGGCTAGAAAGCACCAGTGCTGGGGCTGTTATTGGCGTGTTGATGGCAATTCTAGTAGGGCTTATAATCATTGGTGGGATTAAACGTATCGCTTCTGTTACAGAGCGTGTTGTTCCTTTTATGGCTGTGCTTTACGTACTGGCATGTGTTTATATTTTGTCGGTTAATTTTAGTTTTTTGGATGATGCTATTTCGCTTATCGTTTCTGAAGCATTCAACCCAAAGGCTATAGGTGTCGGGGGAGTCATTGGCGTTTTAATGGTAGGTTTTAAACGAGCTGCTTTTTCAAACGAAGCAGGAGCAGGCTCAGCCTCTATTGCCCACTCTGCCGTAAAAACCAAGTACCCAGCCTCAGAAGGCTTGGTCGCCTTGTTGGAGCCATTTATAGATACGGTGGTAATTTGTACAATGACCGCTTTAGTTATTATCACATTTAATAGTCAAAATAAGTTTGCCTACGGAGATTTATCGAAATACGATACTGCTATTGAACAAACGGATGGTAGTTACAGCCTTGTAATTGACGGGGTTAATTATGAAGATGTTAGCGGAAAGGTTTTGATAGATGGCAGCCTTTACGAAGGTGCTGGAATTACTTCTAAAGCATTTGAGCAATACATTCCATATTCGGATTTGTTCTTAACTGTAGCAGTTTTCTTATTTGCTATATCAACCATGATTTCATGGTCTTATTATGGAATTCAGTCTTGGAAGTTTTTGTTTGGCAGAGGTCGGCGTGCAGACATGACCTATAAGCTGTTGTTTTTGATTTTTATCATAATTGGATCTGCAGCTAGTATGGACTCTATTTGGGCCTTCTCCGATGCCATGATATTTGCTATGGTATTCCCCAATATGATTGGGCTTTACTTCTTGTTCCCAGTGGTGAAAAAAGAACTAAACAAATACCTTACTGCCATACGGACCAAATCATGATCTAATATGTGAAACCCCCAAGTCCTTTTTATAAACTAAATAAAGCACAGCGCAGAGGTGTGATGTGGACTTTCTTTTTATTCCTTGTTGTTCACTTACTTATTTTGATAATTGACAAGCCAAGCCCTAGGAATACCAAAGGTTTGGTTGAAAACAAAGAAATCCAGTATCTAATAGATTCCCTAATGGGTTTACAAATAACTTCCGACAAGCTAAGGGATACTATTTATCCATTTAACCCAAATTATATTTCCGATTTCAAAGCGTATCAACTTGGCATTTCTATGTCTGCTGTTGACCGTATTCGTTCCTATCGTGCCGCTGGCTCTTATCTGTATTCAGAAAATGATCTAAAACAGGTTGCAGGATTGTCTGATATTGAAATGAATCGCATACGTCCGTATTTAAAATTACCAAAAATCAAAAAAGCTAAAAACCCTATCACAGAAAGGGTTAAAACGGAAATTAACAGCGCTACTGCTGAAGCTTTGCAAGAAGTTTATGGTATTGGGTCAGCGTATAGTTACCTTGCGTAAGCAGTTAGGAGGGTTTTTGATTAAGGACCAATTAGACGATGTATGGGGTTTAAAGCCTGAGGTACAGGAACAGTTGTGGATGCACTTTAAGATGGATACTATTCCCTACGTGACCAAACAAAATATCAACGACCTAACTATCGTAGAGCTTTCACAATCGCCATATATCAGCGCTTCTCTGGCCAGCAGCATTGTGGCTTTGAGGACACAACAAGATTCCCTAACATCTTGGCAGGACTTAGCTGTTATTACACAAATAGACTCCGTTAAAAAAGCAAGATTATCTTTATATTTGTCGTTTAATTAGCTATGAAAACTGAACTACAAATAGAGCCATCCTTTGAATTGGGCGAAACGCACAAGCTGATTTCAGCCTCTGCTCGTGATTTTGCACGACAGTACATTGCACCGCACGTAATGGACTGGGATGAACGTCAATTTTTCCCGAAAGAACTTTTGCATCAAGCCGGCGACATGGGCTTTATGGGCATACTTGTACCTGAAATTTATGGCGGTGCTGGTCTTGGATATTTTGAGTACACAGCTATTATTGAAGAAATTTCAAAGGTTGATCCTTCAATTGGACTTTCCATTGCAGCACACAACTCGTTGTGTACAAATCACATTTTGACTTTTGGGAATGAGTCCCAAAAACAACGATGGTTGCCCAAGCTTGCTGCCGGCGAATGGATTGGCGCATGGGGGTTGACCGAACACAACACGGGTTCTGATGCTGGCGGTATGAATGCTACTGCTGTTCAGGCTGGAGACGACTGGATCATCAATGGCACTAAAAATTTTATCACCCATGGTAGCAGTGGAGACATAGCTGTCATAGTTGTGCGTACTGGAGAAAAAGGCGATAGTCGTGGAATGACTGCCTTTGTTGTTGAGCGGGGTAGGCCAGGCTTTTATTCGGGTAAAAAAGAAAATAAACTTGGAATGCGCGCATCGGAGACAGCAGAACTTGTTTTTGATC
>JBDQNA010000124.1:0-3505 GCA_040261965.1 Flavobacteriaceae bacterium | reverse complement strand
TAACGTTTAGACACCTTGTTGTTGCTGATACCACGTTGTCTGCTGCATTTAAAGCGCCCAACTTCTTCATCGCGCTTTTTTAAGTGTTTAGTTTTACGTCCCTGAACACGTTTTCGCCAGAGCTTAAAACTATTTGGCTTAATGTTGTTTCGCATGATGGTAATTACCTCTTGTTCTTTGAGTCCAAACTGCATGCTAATCGCATCAAACGGTGTTCGGTCTTCCCAGCCCATTTCTATAATCCGATCTATATCTCTTAAACTAAGTTCTTTCTTCATCTATCCATAATGTTTTCTCTGTCTGGCAGCGTATGCATGGCCAATATACGCTTACTCTCTCTTCTCACGTTTGGGTTGCGTTTCATGTGCCACAAAACGCTTGAGGCGTGCATATAAGTTTCTTTAGTTGCTACGATGGTGTTTGGGTAATCTTTGCCCAAAACACATCCGTAGGCTTCTTGTTCAAGTGCTGTCATAGACCATGGCTCAAGTACAAATGGAATAGGAAGTTTTGCTAATTCTGGCACCCATTTACATATAAAAGCCCCTTCTTTATCGTGCTCAAGTGCATTTTTGGTTGGGTTGTAGATACGCAACATATTGATGCCCGTTTCACCCGCTTGCATTTGAAACTGCGGATAATGAATTCCAGGTTCAAAATCCAAAAACTGTTTACCCAAAAATACAACGCCCATTTGCCAAGGTTGCCACAGGTGATGTGTGAAAAAAGAAACAACCAAGGCTCGCATCCTGAAATTCAAATAACCTGTTTCAACAACACAACGCATACTGGCATCCACGAGTGGATAGCCTGTTTTCCCTGTTTTCCAGGCATTGATATATTCCGTATTCACTTCTTTTTTTAGTTGACGAAAACCCGTATTTACACTTTCAAATTCCATACGTGTTTCCATCTCAAATTTTTGAATAAAATGTGCTTGCCATCGCAATCTTGACGTAAAGGCATTTAACTGAAATGCACTAGCTCCCTGTGCTTTTGCTTGCTTGGCTCGCTGCCATACATAGCGAACTGAAAGATTTCCCCATGCAATATAGGGCGAGACCCGACCGCAATGTGTTCGTGCTGCTTTAGGTTTTGAGATAGATTGCTGGTATTTTTTATGTCGCTGCTTTAAAAAGCTATCTAAATAAGCCAATCCTGTTTTGGTACCGCCTGCTTGTATGCCATCTAGCTTTTTAGACTCCAATGCCTCTTGAGTCAGTTCTATATTGTCAGCTGTTGTAAAGCAAGCTGGAGTTGCTTCAAATGAACGGATCGGTTGCATCATATAGCTGGTCCATGTTTTACGCCAGTTACTGCGGTTGCTGATGCCTCTTGACACGCCGTTATTTATGTGCTCTTTCCAGACAATGCGTTGGGATAAACACCAGTTTTTTACGGCTTTGTCACGCACATAGGTTGCGTTAATTCCAGTTTCTTGCATAGAGAACAAGTTGTTAATGTTCATGTTAGCAGCAATGCGTTCCAGTACTGTGATCACCTCTTCTTTATACACATATACTTGGGTGTCAAATTGTTTGAGCTCTTTGTTTAAGGCTAACAATGACTGTGCAATAAAATTATGATGTCGTTTGTGGTAGTGTGGATTTTTTTCAAGGCTAGGCTCCATTACGTAAAGTAATAATAGCGGTAAGCCACTGTTTATGGCGTCTTGTAGCCCTTCATTGTCTAGAAGTCGTAAGTCTCTTTTAAACCAAAAAACGTTAATTTCTTTTTTAGAATGCATCCGGATTTTCCATGATTTGATAAGCCCTTTCTTTAATACGAGCCAATTCTTCTGGGTTGATTTTACCCAGTAGGTTATACATCATACCCATGCGATTATTTCCCCGCAACTCCTCTCTTTTGTCATCTAAAAAATTCCAGTATAAACTGTTAAAGGGACAGGCATTTTCTCCTGTGCGTTGTTTTTTATCATAACTACAACTCTTGCAGTAGTTGCTCATTTTGTTCACATATGATCCCGACGAAACATAGGGTTTGGTGGCTAAAATACCTCCATCTGCATACTGACTCATGCCTCTTGTGTTGGGCAACTGCACCCATTCTACCGCATCGGCATAAATACCTAAATACCAATGGTCAACTTCATCGGGATTCGTTTGTAGTAGCAACGCAAAATTTCCCGTAATCATTAGGCGTTGAATGTGGTGGGCGTATGCGTGTTCCAAACTATTAGCAATGCTGGTCTTTAGGCAATTCATTTTGGTTTCACCTGTCCAGTAAAACTCAGGTAGTTTTCCAAAGTTATTGAGTTCATTTTTCTTTTTGTACTCTGGCATTTCTTTCCAGTACAGACCTCTGATGTACTCTCGCCAGCCCAATATTTGGCGTACAAACCCTTCGATTTGCGATAAGCTGATACGATCGTTGTTTTTTCGATATGCTGCAATTGCACGCTCAATAACTTCGGCAGGGTCTATCAATTTGACATTTAAACTAAAAGAAATACGGGCATGAAAAAGATTGGTTTCGTCTTGATGCATGGCATCTTGAAAGGTGCCAAAGTCTTGCAACAAATGCGCACAGAAGTAATCCAGTTGCGCTAGCGAGTCTTTTCTTGTAGTAGCAAACAGGAATTCATCTTCGTTAAATGTGCCAATAGTGCTAATGCCTGCAGCTTTTACTTGCGGATAGATTTCTTTAGCCAAGGCTGCATCTGGATTGTAAGGCGGAGGTATGGTTCCGCCTTTCCAAGTGTTTCGGTTAAATTTATCGTAATTCCAACTACCCCCTTCAGGTTGCCCATCTGTCATAAGGTATTGATGCTTTTTACGCATATAACGGTAGAAAAACTCCATCACTAAAGATTTCTTTCCTTCATAAAAAGTCTTAAGCTCATGGCGGGTGGTTAGGAAGTGTTCTGTGTCATAGGTTTTAATGGGTACTTCTAATTGAGTACTAATTTCCTCTAGTTGTTTGTCCAAGCGATATTCATCGGGCTGTTGGTAGGCAAATCTTTTGGCATCAAACAAGCTTATAGCTTTTTCAATATTTTTTTGCAGGTCTTGGGTGTTGTTTGGATCATCTATGGTATAATATAGAATCTGATGCCCATCTTCTTCAAGTTGAGTGGCAAAGCTTCGCATGGCTGCAAAAAATGCCACTACTTTCTGAATATGGTGCTTGACGTAGTCAGTTTCTTGACGCATTTCAAACATCACATAATACACACTATCATCAAGTTCCGTAAACCAGCTATGCTTTTCGTTGAGTTGGTCGCCAAGTATTAGTCTTATTTCCATTAAAATAAAGTTGTTTGAAGCCAGGTTTTTTGATATTTGTTTTTGGGGTCATACCGATTGGCCTGCCATGCGATGTCAAATTTTCTGTCTCTGGGATCATTGCCAACACCAGCGTTATACATCCAGTTTCCATAATTGCTGTGGACATCGTAATCTATTAGCATGGCTTCGAAATATGCAGCGCCTATACGCCAATCCAAGTGCCATTCCTTTGCAAAGTAACTCGCTACATTTTGACG
>JBDQNA010000072.1:0-6459 GCA_040261965.1 Flavobacteriaceae bacterium | reverse complement strand
TTTCAATACTTCATAAGTCGCATTGGTATCGGCCTCGGCGCTATGGGCATTTTCTAAATCTTTACCACAATAAAATGCATAGGCAGCCGATAGGTTTCGCTTTTCCATTTTGTGAAAAATAGTTTGTACATCTACCGTTAGGTGCTTTTTGAAATCTACATCAATTTCAGCGCGCAACATCTCTTCAGCGAGCAATGGAATGTCAAAGCGGTCGGAATTAAATCCTGCTAAATCAGAGCCTTTTATCATACTGTAGATATCTTTACTCAACTGTTTAAACGTAGGTTCATTAGCTACTTTTTCATCAGTAATTCCATGAACTGCTGTAGTTTGTGGGGGGATGGGTATCTCTGGATTTACCAGCCATGTTTTGGATTCTTTATTGCCATTTGGAAAAACCTTTAAAATGGATATTTCCACTATGCGATCTTTAGCCACATTAACTCCTGTTGTCTCCAAGTCAAAAAAACACATTGGGCGTGTTAGCGAAAGTTCCATATTAAATTGTTTGAGATTCATCCCAGTTTTCAATGCGTTGCTTTAGGCGCAATAGGAACATACCTCCCATGGCACCATTGATGATGCGGTGGTCATAACTATGTGACACCATCATTTGCTGACGTATGGCAATTACATCACCATTTTCTGTTTCCAGCACCGCAGGAACCTTGCGGATGGCGCCTAGGGCCAATATAGCAAGTTGGGGTTGGTTGATGATAGGCGTACCCGTAAGACTTCCAAACATCCCTACATTGGTTACTGTATAGGTTCCACTTTGCACATCGTCGGGGCTTAATGTATTGGTACGAGCATTTGAAGCGAGCTCATGTACTTTTTTGGCCAGTCCAATAAGGCTTAGCATATCGGCCTGTTTGATGACAGGAACAATTAAATTACCATCTGGTAAAGCCGTTGCCATACCTAGGTTGATGTCTTTTTTCTTTATGATGCTTGTACCCTCTAGAACAGCATTTAGCAATGGGAACTCAGGCAGTACTTGTGCAACAAGATGCAAGAATATGGGCGTAAAGGTTAGTTTAACTCCATGTTGTTTAACAAATTGGTTTTTTACTTTTTCACGCCAATTCCAGAGCTTGGTCACGTCAATTTCAATAAATGACTGAACATGTGCCGAAGTTTTAAGACTGTGCAACATGTGGTCAGAAATCATTTGCTCCATACGCGTCATGGGCACAACCTCATCGGTGTCGCTTTTTGCAAAAGACACTGTTGGTCTAGTAGCTGAAGTTACGTTGCTTGGTGAAGCAGCAACTCTGGACTGAGTACTAGCTACAGGGGGAGCTTTTCTGTTTTTTATAAATGCCAAAATATCAGCTTTGGTAACGCGGCCATCTTTTCCACTTCCTGGGACAGCAGCTAATTCTTGATCTGAAATATTTTCTTCCTTGGCAATGTTTTTCACAAGAGGTGAATAAAACCGCTTTTGTCCGTCAACAAAAGGATTAACAGGGTTGACCAAGGCTTGCGCTTGTTCCATGTATTGCTGAGGGCTATCCTCCACTTTTTCAGGCGCCTTGGGTGCAGATGGTGCTGGGGTAGGAATTGCCTTTGGAGCAGCTGCTGGAGTCACGTCTTGGGTAACCGCCTCCGCTGTTTCAATTACGACTAAGGGAGCATCAACACCAACAACAGCGTTAACAGGATGTAATATTTCTTTAATGACGCCTGCGTACTCACTGGCAACTTCAGAATCCACTTTATCGGTTGCTACCTCTACTACAGCTTCGTCAGCAGCTACAGCATCGCCTACTTTCTTTAGCCATTGGGTGATGGTGGCTTCAGAAACGCTTTCGCCCATTGAGGGTAAAACAAGCTGATATATAGGCATGTTATTTTTTTTTTCAAAAGTACAAATTAATCGTGGCTTTCGCTATGACATAACCAGCACCTCACCCTTGGCATGACTTGAAATACTTCCAACGGCGTGACTTTTGTCCGAACTCAAAAATTTATAAGAAAAACCTTTCTTGTATGTATCCATAAACGCAATCATTTCAGAAAATGAAATGGTATCAGGGTCAAAAATAAGTTCAGTGCGTGTGTGTGGAATAACATCTTCTAGCCCAGAACTATGCCTAAAGGGTATGTTTTTGTTTACACCAATCTCCAAGTTCAAGTCTTTTGAAATCAACCAGTAGCAATAGGGTTGTTTTATCTTTTTTACAGAACGTTTCCCTCTAACTCTTTTTAAAAAACTAAAAGCATTGGTGGCGAATTTAATCCAGAGTTTTACAAATTTAGAAATTTCAAAATGTTTGGTGTAAAAATAGTACAAAGCCTCTCTGAACCTTTTTTGATAAGCGAAATCTTTAGGCGTACTTTCCCCTTTAAAGTGGATAATATTTATACTAGGGTTGTAATAGTTTGACTGCCCTAATTGTAACGATCGGTAGCTCAAGTCGTCATCCTCGCAATACATAAAACACTCTTCATCAAAACCATTAAGCTTGCGATAATGTGTCGTTTTCATAAACATAAATGCACCGACCAAAACATCGGTCTCGCCAGCTTGATTTTCAGATAATTTTAAATTGTAATATTTTCCGAAAAATTGAGGGAAAATTTTATACAATCCTGACACTTTGGTAAAGGCTACCCAAGGAGTGGGTACACCCCTTTTTGATTCTTTTAAAAAGGTGCCCGAACCATCAATAAGCTTAGGACCCATGATGGCTACTTGGTTGTTCTTTTCCATAAAAGATATGGCATCAACAAAGGTGTCCTCTGCCACTATGGTATCGGGATTTAAAACACACAAATACTCCCCTTTGGCTTGGGCTACACCAATGTTATTCCCTATTGGAAACCCAACATTGTCTTTATTGGCAATAAGCTTCACTTGTGGAAAATTAGATTCTATCCAAGCTAAACTGCCATCGACTGAAGCATTATCTACTACAATAATTTCAGCATCCAAGTCTTTTGTAGCTGCAGCTACACTTTGCAAGCAGATATCTATAAAGTACTTTACGTTATAGTTAAGGATAACCACGGATAATTTCATATGCTAACTTTTCATTGAAATTTCAAAGGGAATCCGTTGACTGATACTTCTTCCTAGCGTCAGTTCGTCGGCATATTCAAGCTCGTCACCAACGCCAATACCACGTGAAATGGCAGAGAAGCGCAATTCAAATGGGTTTAGCTTTTTAAAAATATAATAGTTTGTTGTGTCGCCTTCCATCGTACTGCTTAGTGCAAAAATAATTTCATCAATGTTTTCTTGTTCTACTCTGTTGATTAATGCATCTATTGAAAGTTGTTGTGGTCCTACGCCTTCCATCGGGGCAATTTTACCACCCAATACATGGTATAAACCTTTGAATTGACCTGTAGATTCAATAGCCATAACATCCCTAATATCTTCAACCACGCATATAATATTGCGTTCACGCATTGGGCTTGCGCAAATATTACATTGTTCGGCATCTGAGATATTATGACACGTAGTGCAATAACGTATTTGCTCGCGCAATGTTGCAATAGCATCGGAAAGATGTGCACTAAAATCTTTGGGTTGGCGTAACAAGTGAAGCACAATTCGTAGTGCAGACCGTCTACCTATTCCTGGAAGTTGTGCAATTTCATCTACTGCTTTCTGAACTAAAGAAGACGGAATATCCATGATTCAAAAATACACTATTTAAACAATAGTCACATACGTTATATTTGACAAAAAAAGAGATGACCGCTCAAATGCTGGTATTTTGTTTTTTGATCTATTTTGCTTTGCTCTACAGCATCTCGTATATAGTAGGCAATAGCGATAGCAACGCTAGCTTTTTTGCAGCCGACAAAAAGGCTCCTTGGTATCTGGTTGCTTTTGGCATGATAGGCGCAACGCTCTCGGGGGTCACGTTTATATCAGTTCCTGGATGGGTTACCACTACCCAATTGGGCTATGTGCAAATGGTATTGGGCTATGCGCTAGGTTATTTATGCATAGGCACTTTATTGCTACCGCTTTACTATAAGTGGAATGTGGTTAGTATTTACACATATTTACAATATCGTTTTGGTGAAAAAAGTTATAAAACAGGAGCTGCTTTTTTTATTCTGTCCAGAATAACAGGCACTAGTTTTCGCTTATTTTTATTGTTAAAGGTATTGCATTGGCTTGTACTAGACGAACTTAATATTCCATTCTGGCTGAGTGCAGCTGTAGCGCTACTCGGCATATGGCTCTACACTAAAAAATCGGGCATTAAAACGATTATTTATACCGATACAGCCCAAACGCTATGCATGCTGATTGCTTTGGGCATTACAATCTATGCATTGTTTTTTGAGCTTCAGCTCGACACCCAATCTTTGTGGGTGTGGTGGCAGTCACAACCCAACACACAACTGTTTTTTTGGGAGAATTGGAGCAGTGGTCAGCATTTTGTAAAGCAGTTTTTTGCTGGAGTGCTCGTTGCTTTTGCCATGACGGGACTTGACCAAGAAATGATGCAGAAAAATTTGAGTTGTCGCTCATTAAAAGATGCACAAAAAAACATGTTATGGTTTACCATTGCACTGGTGGTAGTTACCATGCTATTTTTGGTTCTTGGTGTGTTGTTGAGTGCCTATGCTCAATCTAAAGGAATAGCCGCCTCTGGGGACGATCTTTTTCCCATGATAGCTACGCAATCAACGCTTGGAGCTTGGGTAGCATATGCATTTGTATTTGGACTCATTGCTTCAGCTTTTAGTAGTGCCGACAGCTCCATGACATCACTTGCCACTAGTGCAAGTATTGACTTGTGGGGAATTGCGTCAGGAAAAAAAGGAATTCAACAACGAAAAAAAATCCACGTTACAATGGCCGTTATTTTATGGTTATGTATTGTACTTTTCTACTATTTTATTCGAGACGAAAGTGTGATTGCTCAATTATTGCTATTTGCTGGATACACCTATGGACCTTTATTGGGTTTATTCCTTTTAGGTATTTTTTCAAATCTACAAATAAGAGATAGGCTAGCACCCTATTTATGTATTGCAGCACCCTTAATATCCTATGGTGTTACTGTATTGTGCAAAACTACATTTGACTTTGACTTTGGCTTTTTTGTACTGGCCGTAAACGGAGCCATTTCAGCACTATTATTATGGATTTCAGGAATTGGACTACCAATGTATCAGCGCACTTCCCCAAGTGAATCCACTTCCAAAAGCGGCAAGTAATACCGTATCATCTTGTTTTATTTTACCTTCAGCCCATGCTTCTGACATAGCTATAGGTATGGATGCGGCTGTGGTATTGCCATAGCGCATAATGTTATTATAAACTTGGTCATCCCGCAGGCTAAATTTCTTTTGTACAAATTGTGCAATGCGCAAGTTGGCTTGATGTGGAATAAATAAATCTATATCGGTTGTGGTTTTTGCGTTTTTCTGCAATGCCTCTTGAATCACCTGACTAAAGCGAACAACAGCATTTTTGAACACCAGTTGTCCATTCATATAAGGGTGATATCGCATATCGTCCTCGTCATAGTTAGCTACAATTTCAGGGATCCACCGCTTAGTACTCGGACCAATAATGGCCAACTCCTCTGCGTATTTACCCTCAGAATGCAAATGTGTGGATTGAATTCCTTTGGTCGCGTCTTCCTCTCTTGTTATTACGGCAGCTCCTGCACCATCCCCGAAAATAACCGAGACCGTACGACCACGTGTAGTGAAGTCCATTCCACCCGAGTGGTATTCAGATCCAACGAGCAATACATTCTTGTACATACCTGTTTTGATAAACTGATCAGCAACAGAAAGACCATAAATAAAACCAGAGCATTGGTTTCTTATGTCAAGCGCAGGGCAGGTTCCCATACCCATGAGATCCTGCAATAGTACACCAGAGCCAGGAAAATATAAATCAGGACTGAGTGTTGCAAATATTACAAGATCGATATCGTCTTTAGAAACGCCAGCCCTTTCGAGTGCCATTTCAGCAGCCTTAACACCCATAGAGGCAGTGCCCTCGTCAGAATTTTTTTCAATAAGCCGGCGTTCTTTTATACCAGTCCTTTCTGTAATCCAAGCGTCGTCTGTGTCCATAAGTTTGGACAAATCGTCATTGGTAACTATGTTTTCAGGAACGTAATGTCCAAGTCCTACTATACGAGATTGATACATTTTTGATTAAATTAAATAGCAATTAACGAAATAATGGTGGTAAAAAAAAAGAAGGTGCAACAACCACGATGCACCTTCGAACAACTTAACCAAAATTAAACAAACCAATAAAAAGGTGTGTGTGTAATCAAAAGAGTTTCATAGCAATTTTCTCTGCAAAAATATTTTTGTTGATTAATTACTCTACAAATATAAAAACGTTTAACAAAAAAACAAAATAATTAAACAAAAAATACTATGCCATACTGTCACCCTTTTCATTTTGGTACTTTTTTTGGTTAATAATAAAAAACAAAACTTATGTCATCAGGTAAAATA
>JBDQNA010000083.1:0-5558 GCA_040261965.1 Flavobacteriaceae bacterium | reverse complement strand
GGTTTGTTTCCTCGCTGTGGCGCAAACTGGGTTAGGGTAGGACCTTTAACAAAAGCAACATTGTCTTTGTAGGCAGAGACCAAGTTTTCGTTGTTTTTTTTGGAGGTTTTTTTAATAAGCTCAAAAAGTGACTCCTTTTTGGCTTTGCCGTCAATAATAAATGCTCCATTAAAAATCTTGTGACGACAATGCTCGGAGTTGACCTGGGAAAATCCAAACACTTCTGAATCGGTTAATGGGCGCTTAAGCCGTACTGCCAAGCCCTTTAAATAGGCAACCTCGTCGTCGCTTAAGGACAGGCCTTCTTGCAGATTATAAGCAGCAATATCACCAATCTCCTGTATGGCTTCTGGTGCTTTCTTGGTGTCGTAAATATGCTGGTCCAGCTCCTTAAAACGCTGGTGAATCATGGGATCAAAGACAATGTTGTCTTTTACCCAAAACTGCTCAATACGGATGATGTCATTCAGTCCCATGTTGTGGCAAATTTCCACCGCGTTGGTACTCCAAGGGGTAATCATAGAGATACGGGGACCGATGAGCTCTGCTTGAACAAAGGACTTGCGCAGCAAGGGATAACCGCCAAAAAGCCATTGTAGTTTTTGCTGATCTTCTTCAGCTATTGGAAGTTCTTTCTGAACAACGTAAATGTGTTTATTGGGATCGCCAAAGAAACAAATCATAGATGATGATTAAGTCACAAAAATAAGCATAGTCGTAAAGAAGATCACGGGATTATTTCCTTAAAAAGTAAACGAAACACGTCAATTTATCAACAACTTAGACTTTTCGTACTAGTCGGGCCATATAAAAACCGTCAAATCCGTTTGCGGCTGGCCATAGGTGTTGCTCTTTTTCCAAGGTGTATTCTTTACCTATATCTGTAGTTTTGAAGGCTGCTATTTGGTCTTCGTTTTCTTGTGGAAGTATGGAACAGGTTACGTAAATCAACTTACCGCCTGGCTTGACCATATGAGCGTATTGGGTTAATATCTGTTGTTGTTCCACAATTACACGATCAATAAAATCAGGATTCAGCTTCCACTTGGCGTCTGGATTCCTCCGTAAAACCCCTAAACCACTACAAGGTGCGTCTAATAAAACTCTATCAGCAGAGCCATGTAGTTTTTTGATAACCTTATTATTGTCAATGTGTCGGGTTTCAATATTATGTGCGCCAGCGCGCTTGGCGCGTCTTTTGAGTTCACGTAGTTTGTAATGGTGAATATCTAGCGCGATCAACTGTCCCTTGTTTCCCATCATTGCAGCTAGGTGCAATGCCTTTCCTCCAGCACCTGCACATGCATCTATTACGCGCATACCGGGGGTAACTTGTGTAAATGGAGCTACAGCTTGAGATGCGGCATCTTGTACTTCAAACCAACCCCGTTGAAAGCTTTCAGTGCTAAATACATTGGTGCGTTCATCAAGGACCAAAGCAGCGGGATATTTTGCGAGGGTCTGGGTTTTAATTTTTTCTTCAAGCAGTGCATTACGCAAAAGCTTAGGTAGTGTTTTTAGAGCGTTGGCACGCAGTACAACAGGTGCCATGGTGTTGAGTGCTTCCATTTCTAATGTCCACTTCTTTTCGCCTAAGGCTTTGCAACCCAATTCATCTAGCCAATCGGGAATAGACTCACGGTATTTACGTTTTTGGCGCAGTTCTTCAAATTTCCCTTTTATACGTCGTGTAGGGGTGCCTTCTAGTGATTTCCATTCCGGTAATGTATAGCCTCTTAAGGTAGCCCAAACGGCAAAAATGCGCCAAAAGTCTTGGCGGTTTAGGGGTTCTTGTACGTTTGCGATAGTAGTATAAAGACGCTTCCAGCGCACAATCTCGTAAGTGGTTTCTGCAATAAAGCCACGATCACGACTTCCCCAGCGTTTATCGCTTTTGAGGACTTGCGCCACAACCTTGTCCGCATATTTATCTTCATTAAATATCTGTTGCAGAGCATTGAGTACTGCCAGAACTAAATTTTTGTGTAAGCGCATAATGTTAGTCGAATGATTGTAACTCAATTAGTTTTTTATACACACCATTTTGAGCTAACAGTGCTTTGTGTGTGCCTCTTTCTACCACTTTTCCTTTGTCTAAAACAATGATTTCATCTGCACTTTTAATTGTAGAAAGGCGATGGGCAATAACCAGTGAGGTTCGATTTTGCATCATCTTTTGAAGTGCGTCTTGCACCAGTTTTTCAGATTCAGTATCCAAAGCCGAGGTAGCTTCGTCTAGGATCATTACAGGAGGATTTTTGAGCACAGCCCTTGCGATGGCCAAACGTTGTTTTTGTCCGCCTGAAAGTTTGTTTCCGGCATCACCAATTACGGTGTCTATTCCATGCATGAGTTGGCTAACAAAATCAGATGCATTTGCAATTTGCAGTGCTGCTTCAAGTTCTGTTTCCGTAGCATTTGGTTTTGCAATACGTAGATTTTCCTTAACTGAATCATGAAAAAGTATGGCATCTTGGGTTACATAGGCAAACATGCTTCGCAGTTCTTTTAACTCAACCGATTGAATAGGTGTGTTGTCAATTTTAATGGTACCGTGCTGTGGATCGTAAAAGCGAGCCAATAGATTGGCTATGGTAGTTTTTCCACTCCCTGATGCGCCTACAAGCGCTACAGAATGTCCTTTTGGTATTTCTAAATCAAACCCATCAATAACCAGTCCTTCCTCATACCTAAATTGAATGTTTTCAAAACTAATTTTAGAAGAAAACTCGGGCAAAGCTGTTGGGTTCTTTGGGGATTGAATTTCTGACTTGTGGAATAGGTATTCCATAATACGTTGGGCAGCTGCATTTCCTTTTCGAATGCTATACACGGCCCTACTCATGGATTTGGCTGGTGTAAGTACGCCATAGGCCAAGGTCATGTAGGTGATAAACTCTTCTCCACTCATGGATTGCTCTACCAAAACAAGACGTCCCCCTATATAAAGGATAACACCAATTACGGCAACCCCAAGAAATTCACTTATTGGACTGGCAAGGCTTTCTCTGTGAATTAGTTTGTTTGAAAAATTAAAAAGGCGCTTGGTAACAGCAGCAAATTTTTGATTGAATATATTTTCTGCAGTAAAGATTTGAATGATGGGTATGCCTGTAAGGGATTCTTCCAAATAGGAAAGCAACTCACCTTGTTCTTTTTGTACTTTTTCTGAACGTGATTTAAGGCTTTTTCCAATAATTGAAATGAGCCACCCTGCTATGGGTATGAATACCAAAACAAACAGAGTGAGTTTTGCGCTTAAAGCAAACATCGCAATGAGTGCAAATACGATGGTTAACGGTTCCCTAATGAGCATTTCAAAAACACTCAGAAATGAGCGTTGTACTTCTGTGACATCCGAAGTTACACGGGCTATGGTATCCCCTTTTTTATTATTGGCATGAAAACTCGCAGGAAAAGAAATTAACTTTTCGTAGAGGTTGCGTTGAATGTCTTTTACTACACCATTGCGCATGTAGGTGATGAAAAAGACTGCAAAATAATTAAAGAGATTTTTCAGCAAGAAGGTTGTTAAAATAACACCAATAACCAACATCAGTGCTTTTACAGCATCGTCTTGGGCATATGCAGCAATTTCAAATCTGAAAGAGTCAAATATATATTCCAGAAAGGAGTTGCTGTTTTCTGAAGTAGGTATTTCAACCGGAGTCTTGTTCTTGCCAAAAAGAACTTCTAGCATGGGCATCAAAGCCAAAAAAGATGCTGCATTAAAAAAGGCATACAATATGTTGAACACTATATTAAGTGCAATATACCCCTTGTACGGAAGTGCGTAACGCAGTATGTATCTAATAGGACTCATGTTACATCCCTAATTCAGCCAAAATGCGATCTATTTTTTGATCGAGTTGATCTTTTGTCTTTCTATAGTCACGAGTGGAATTAAGGGTTGTATTTACACTCACGTAAAACTTTATTTTAGGTTCTGTTCCGCTGGGTCTGGCAGCTACACGCGAACCATCTTCAGCGATAAAAATCAACACATTGGCTTTGGGCAAAGGTATCATTTCTTTTTCTTGCGCCTTTACTAGGGTTCTGACAGGGGTTGCATAGTCTTCTATAAAACGAATTGGGCTACCATCGATATCCTTGGGGGGGTCTTTTCTAAAGCGATTCATGATGCTTTCAATTTCCTCAGCACCCGATTTTCCTTTTTTGACCAATGAAACCAAACGCTCCTGGAAGCAGCCATGTTTCACATAGGTTTCCAACAATACTTCAAAAAAAGATGTGCTATTTGATTTGGCCTCGGCGACCAATTCGCACGCCAATAGCGCAGCCGTTACGGCGTCTTTGTCACGTACAAAATCACCAACCATATAACCAAAACTTTCTTCACCACCCCCAAGACATTTTTGATTGGGGTAATGCTCAATCATTTGAGCAATCCACTTAAAACCAGTAAGACCGAGTTTGCATTCAACTCCGTAGTGATTGGCCAATACGCTCATCATGGGAGTGGAGACTACAGTGGAGCCTACAAAAGCATTTTCTTCTGATGTATACTTGCCTTTTTTTAATATAAAGTCTGTCATGGCCACCATGGTTTGGTTGCCGTTTAGAAGTTCTAGTTCATTCTTTTCGTTTCTTACGGCTATCCCCAGACGGTCTGCATCTGGGTCAGTTCCAATAACAACATCAGCGCCAATAGCATTAGCCGTTTCCATTGCCATTTGTAGGGCTTCAGGCTCTTCTGGATTGGGCGATTTTACCGTTGGAAAATCTCCGTCAGGCTTGGCCTGTTCTTTTATAACGCTCACAGCGCTATATCCTGCTTTTTTTAACACCTGTGGAATGGCAGTTACAGAAGTCCCGTGAAGGGGTGTAAATACCACTTTAACATTTTCGCGATTCCCATTTCCAACACGGCCAACTGCTACAGAAGCATCCTGAAAGGCTTCGTCTATAGCGTGGTCAATGGGGATTATATATGCTGGCTTTGATTCAAACAAGATGTCTTCATACGATGTATTGTTGATGGCAGAGATGATTCCGTTATCTTGTGGAGGAACAATCTGCCCTCCGTCTTGCCAATAGACTTTATAGCCATTGTATTCTGGTGGGTTGTGGGAGGCTGTAAGCACAATACCACAATGACAATTTAGGTGACGCACTGCAAAAGAAACTTCAGGTGTCGGTCGTAAATCTGTGAACAAATAGACTTTGATGTTGTTGGCTGAAAAAATATTGGCTACCGTTTGCGCAAGTTCTTTGCTGTTGTGTCTGCAATCATAGCCGATTACAACGCTAGGTGTTTCGTTTGGAAACTGCGCCTTTATGTAATCGCTTAGTCCTTGAGTTGTTTTGCCAAAGGTATATATGTTTACACGATTGGTACCTACGCCCATAATACCTCGCATACCACCTGTGCCAAAGGCCAAATCCTTGTAGAAAGCATCTTCTAGTGCTGTGGGATTGTTTTTTAGTTCGGCTACTGCTCGCCTTGTTTCTTTGTCAAATGGAGGAAGTTCCCAGGCAGCGGCTTGCGCAAAAAAAAATGTACTCATGGGTGATTGTTAAGATACAAATTTACGGAT
>JBDQNA010000097.1:0-4735 GCA_040261965.1 Flavobacteriaceae bacterium | reverse complement strand
TAAACGAGGCGTTGCTTTGCATTCGACCTAGGGCTGTTATCAGGTCAGCCCTCACATTCCATAACTTATCATGAAGTACCACTTTAGCAGCAGCAGAAAAGTCATCCAAACGCATTAAAAATTCCGTTATTTCAGAAGTCACAGTAAAAGGAATGGAAGCCTTATTTTCAGCTACATCTATCTTTACGTCAACTTCTAAAGATCTCGTATCCACATCCAAGATGTTTTTAATTTTACCATCCAAATTAACAGTAGTGTTCTGATGTCGAATTTGAACTCCTTTTGTGGTAAAATCATAAACTGGACCATTTATATTTCCTTTTAATTTAACAAATTGACCCTTCCAATTTGGGATTATTTTTTTTAAATCAGGTGAACCCAATGACGAAGGCTTAAGGTCAACACTAAGACTCACTTTATCTACAAAATCTTTTAATCCGTCCTTGGGGTAAGTTAGGCGAATGTCCATATCAAGCACACTTTCTTTAGTTTGAATAACTGCGTTTTCCAACTTCATATTGGTTGGTGAAAATTGATATGTACCAGTTAGTGATGTTAGGGCTGTGTCATGCCAATTTGTTTGTGTGTTGAGTTGTTGTATATCTGCGCTAATTAAGTCTCCGTCTATCCGAAAGTTTTGAATATCAGCATTAAGTGCCGTAAATCGCTGTGCCCTATCCTTAACTTTATTTTGATTTTGAATAATTACGGAAGCATCTACCAAACTAATGGAAGAAGCAACAATTTGAGTTTTGTTTTTGGTGTTTTCATCCTTGTTAAAGCGATTAAAAAACTGGCTTACATTGGACTTGCTTTCGTTTTCATAGATGGTACTATTAAACACTACATCTTTTAAAAAAACATTTCCTATCTCATTTTCACCCTGCAAGATGGCGCCTAGACGGAGGGCATTTAAACGAAGATAACCGGCATAAAGGAGTGTGTCCTGCATATGGTCATAAGCCAATATGTCGTGGAGTTTGACATACCCAAAAGGAGAAACTTGAATGCTGTTAATTTCAATATTGGTGCCGAAGCGGTCATGTATACTTTTAGCAAAGCGTTGTCCAAAATAAGTTTGCGTTACTGGAAGCATTAAAACAAATACAATCAACAACATAAAAAGTAAAATAGCAGCAATGATGCTTCTTATTTTCTTTTTTATGGGAACCTTCTTTTCCAAAGTGTTAATTTTGTGATTATAAATTTGTTTTGGCAACTATCATTTTAGGTATTGAAACTTCTTGCGACGACACAGCAGCTGCGGTGCTTGTCGATGGCAAATTACGTGCCAACGTCGTTTCGCAACAGCTCGAACACGAAAATTACGGTGGTGTAATTCCGGAATTAGCATCGAGAGCGCACGTGGAACGCATAGTCGCTGTTGTGGAAACTTCACTGTCAAAAGCAAATATCGACAAAAAAGACCTAACCGCAGTAGCCTATACCCAAGGCCCCGGCCTTCTTGGATCGCTGCTAGTAGGAAATGCTTTTGCAAAATCACTTTCGCTTGCACTACATATTCCCCTTGTTGCTGTTCATCACATGCAAGCTCATTTATTGGTCCATTTTATTGATGATGCCTTTCCTACACCTCATTTTCCATTTTTAGGATTAACCGTTTCTGGTGGACATACGCAGCTTGTACGCGTTGAAAGTGCTTCCTCCTTTAATGTATTGGGTGAAACTCTCGACGATGCTGCTGGTGAAGCATTTGACAAAACAGGTAAAATGTTAGGTTTGCCCTACCCTGCTGGACCCATCATAGACAAATACGCCGCACTTGGAACAGCAAAATTTACTTTTGGGAAGCCAACTGTAGCTGATTTGAATTTTAGTTTTAGTGGGCTTAAAACAAGTGTATTATACTTCTTAAGATCGGCACAAGACAAAGATTCGAATTTTATTAAAAATAACCTTCATGATTTATGCGCTTCTATTCAAGTAGCAATCGTATCAATCGTGGTAGAAAAGGTAAAAACAGCCGTTAATCAAACAGGTCTTAAACAAGTAGTTTTGGGTGGTGGTGTCTCCGCCAACAGTGGTTTGCGTAAAGCACTTGAAGCTTGTGACATTGCCTTGTATCTGCCCCCTCTGCCCTACTCCACTGACAATGCGGCTATGATTGCCATGGCGGGCTATTTAAAACTTAAAGAAGGTGCTTTTGACGGCCTATCTAGTGAATCAAAAGCAAGAATTTCGATCTGATGCAGCAATTCTTCACACCCAACATAGACCTTACAATAGAAAACTATATCTTCAACGAAGTTGAAAGCAAACACGTAGCCAAAGTGCTACGTAAAAATGCAGGCGATATATTAAACTTAACTAACGGAAAAGGTCAACTTATAACAGCAAAACTGAGTTTGGTTTCTCCAAAAAGTTGTGTTGTCAAGCTTTTAGAAATCAAAAATATTCCAGCTCCGAAAACTGCCATTCACATGATTGTGGCCCCCACCAAGAACATAAGTAGATTTGAGTGGTTTTTGGAAAAAGCCACAGAACTCGGTGTTTATAAAGTTACCCCTGTTATATGTGATAGAAGTGAAAGGAAACACATCAAACACGAACGCTGTGAAAAGCTTATTCATGCTGCATTAAAGCAATCCCTACGCGCCTACATGCCTATACTAGCGCCTTTAACACCATTTAAAGAGCTAGAGATTAATGCGCCAGCCTTTATAGCACATTGCGAAGACAGCCCCAAAAAAAACTTAAGAGATGTAGTTAATGGACAACCCAATTGCAGTATTCTCATAGGACCTGAGGGAGATTTTTCCAAAAACGAAATAGCCTGGGCAAATGATCAAAATATTACAGCTGTACATCTTGGTAGCAATAGACTACGAACGGAAACTGCTGCATTAGCAGCATTGCACACCGCATTGGTGATGAATCCATAATATTTTTTTACCTTAGAAATGTGAATGCAAATAATCTTACTCGCGGAATTGTTCAAGCCTTCCTTATTATAGTGGGTCTTGTCGCATTGTTTAATCTTGTTATGTTGGCACAGTCTCTTTTAGGCTATGTGTTTTTGGCAATTGTTGTCTCACTTGTAGGTCAGCCCATAAAGGGTTTTTTTATGAGGATACTTAAATTTAAAAATACTATTGCTACCGTTGTTGCGCTCTTGGTGCTATTGTTACTCATTCTTGGTCTAGGATCATTAGTTGTACCGGTAATTACTACTCAAGCACAAAACTTGTCATTACTACAGATAGACCAATGGGAAGCCGATTTACTCAGACTGGTTTCAGATTTAGATATGTATTTTGATAAATACGACATAAACCTCACTGAAAGTATTAATGATTTGCTATCTAAAGTTGACTTTAGCTTTCTTCCTAATCTTTTAAATGGATTTTTAGGGTTTTTGGGCGGCTTTACCATTGCGTTATTTTCTGTTTTGTTTATCAGTTTCTTTTTGCTGAAAGACAGTTCGCTACTGTTGAGAAGTATTTTGCTCGTGTTTGCTGACGACAAAAAGGACCGCATAGAGCGCTCTTTTGCTCGAGTTGTTAGCTTGTTGTCGCGATATTTTTCTGGTATCCTGCTACAAATAACCATATTGTTCTTCTTTTACTCTGGAGTTCTGCTGATTTTTGGTATTCCAAATGCATTGACTATTGCACTTATCTGTGCTTTGTTTAATATCATTCCTTACATAGGCCCCCTAGCAGGCGCCGTTTTAATGATTATTCTTACCATGGTGAGCAATCTTGATGCAGACATCGCCAGTGTAATCGTACCAAAAACCATTTATGTGTTTATCGGTTTTGTTATCGGTCAACTCGTAGACAACTTCTTTTCACAACCTTATATATTTTCAAAGAGTGTTAAATCACACCCCCTTGAAATATTTCTTGTCATCATTTTAGCTGGTCTGTTGGCTGGACCGATAGGCATGCTTCTAGCTGTACCTATGTATACCGTCATAAAAGTGATTCTGAGTGAGTTTTTCAGTGAAAACAGAATAGTAAAAGCCTTAACTAAAAACATGTAATTATGCTCTTTGTAAATACCGAAACCATAGCTGGTAAAAAAATTGTTGAATCTTTAGGCATGGCACGAGGCAGTACGGTTCGTTCCCGCAACATTGGAAGAGACATTTTCGCTTCGATTAAAAATATTGTAGGGGGTGAAATTGAAGAGTATACAAAACTTCAAGCAGATGCGCGCGAACAAGCCTTAAAACGCATGGTAGAAGACGCAAACCGCATGGGTGCTGATGCAGTGGTAAATGTTCGATTTACGACTTCTGTTGTTTCTCAAGGGGCTTCTGAGATTCTTGCTTTCGGTACTGCTGTTAAAATAAACTAGATGAATCGTATTATTTGGATTGCTGTTATTGCAGCTGTAATCTTTGCTGTTTTCAACCGAATTCGTCAAAAAGAAAAAGAAGATTTTGACCAACGTGATAATTAGTTGGCGAATTGCTTATGATAACGTACTTTTGCCGGCGCTTTATCACTTTAAAGGAGAGGTGCCAGAGTGGTAATGGAGCAGATTGCTAATCTGTCAACGCGTAAGTGTTGCCTGGGTTCGAATCCCAGTCTCTCCGCAACTTAACTCAAGCTTTTTGGAATTCTTTTTGAACTTTCAAAAAGCTTTGAAGTTAACTAGCTATAATTAGGTCGCGTAGCTCAGCTGGATAGAGCATCTGCCTTCTAAGCAGACGGTCACAGGTTCGAATCCTGTCGCGATCACAAGTCTACCCCACAATCCCTAAAGT
>JBDQNA010000040.1:0-9246 GCA_040261965.1 Flavobacteriaceae bacterium | reverse complement strand
TTCTAGCGCACATCGAGCTTTTCGAGATGAGCACTTCGACTTCGTTCAGTGTCCATATCAACTCAGTGTCCATCCGGGCAAAGAAAACGCACATTTAAAAATTATCATTTATTTAAATAAATGCTGTTTTTTTAGTTTATGTTATTATTTAAATAATTTATTGGCACTTTTGTTGTGAATGTATATATTTTGTATAGGTTTTAATTACAATATGATAATGCAATACTGCCTACTTTGCATACATCATAATTTAAAACCTATTTATCATGAAACATATATTTACTTTTTTAGTTGCACTTTGTGCTGCTGTGTCCTTTGGACAGACTACCTCATATCCGATTTATGAAGGGATATTTAATGGCACAATGCATGTTCAAAGCTTAACCTTTCCAACGGGAGCGCAAGATTGGGCAGGATTTGCAAATAATAACGCAGAAATCTATCCTTTATCTTTTGCAAATGGTGGCGAAATAACTTTTAAGGCTAGTGCCACTGCAGCTGCAAACTTAAGATTTAGGTTTGAAGCAAACCCATTCCCTGATGTAGACCCTGCTTACGAAACTGCAGATTTCCCTATTACAGCAGCAGAGGGCACATATACTGTTGCAATTCCTTCCCAAGGAGCAAATACATTTAATTCAACCATACTTTATATTGTTGAAAGAGATGTAACTGTAAATATTTCTGAGGTCAAAATTACTGCTGCTGCAACAGGGCCGACATGCTCTGACGGCATAATGAATGGAGATGAAACGGGTGTAGATTGCGGTGGAACAAGTTGTTCACCTTGTCCCGTTCCGCCTACCACAGCCCCTACAGCTCCACCTGCAAGAGCAGGAGCCGATGTGCTTTCTATTTATGGTGAGGCTTATGGTGCTGCTGTTGGTTTAACAAATGTGGAATGGGATGGCGCAGAGTTTACAGAAGAAACCATTGCAGGAAACAAGGTTCTCAAAGCAGATTTAAGCGGTAGTGCTTTTTTTGGTGCTGACTTAAACACTCAGCCAACCGATGCTTCGGCAATGACACATTTCCATGTGGATTATTGGGTTGCGGACGCCTATGTAGTTGGCCAAGTATTGGACGCAAAATGGTCAAATCATGCGGGAGGAGCTGGAGAAACAAGTGCCTTTTTAAAATCGGAAGCATTGAGTGATACAGACGTTCAGACTTGGAAGTCAATTGATGTAGAAATTAGCACACTTACCAATACAGTGCGTGATGAATTGTGGCAATTTATTGTCTCAGCAGCTAATTCTGAAGACTCAGCATCTTTGGTTTACATTGACAACGTATATTTCTACAAAGCTCCAACCGCCTCAATAGAGGACCTATCAAGTAGCTTATCTATCTACCCCAACCCAATGGGCAGCTTATTGACTGTTGAAGGGGTTTCAGAGGTGCAACATGCCAACATCTTTGACCTAACGGGAAGAAAAGTGCTTAGTGCAATGCCTAACAAGGCGGTCTTTACGCTAGATACTGCCGACCTACAACATGGCGTATATATGCTTTCGTTGCAAATTGGCGATACTAAAGCAACCCATAAGTTGGTGAAATAACCCACTAGCCATCAAAAAACCCCGTCTTTCTCGATATAAAAATGTATTCGAAAACCGGCGGGGTTTTTATTATGCTTTGGCTAAATCGGTTTGTGCGCGCCTAAAATTGTCTATCGCCACAAAATAGTCAGGATCTTCCAGGACATTCACATCACATATCTTTTCTGCCTTTTGTATCAGCTTTACGCAGTCTGAAGACAGGTGCCGTAAGTGGATGTTTTTTCCTTTTTTGAGGTAACGCTCTGTGAGTTTGTTCACGCACTCAATCGCCGATTGATCCACAATACGTGAATCCTTAAAATCGATCACAACCTCATCTGGATCGTTTTGTACATCAAATTTGCTGTTGAACAACTCAATAGAACCGAAGAACAAAGGCCCGTATATTTCATAATGCTTAACCCCGTGTTCGTCTAGGTGTTTGCGTGCCCGAATACGCTTGGCATTTTCCCAAGCAAAAACCAAAGAAGACACCACAACCCCAGCCAACACAGCAATAGCCAAATCGAAAATGACAGTAAGTGATGTAACCAATACAATGACTATCACATCCGATTTAGGAACCTTATTCCATACCTGAAACGAACTCCAAGCAAAAGTGCCAAAGACCACCATAAACATAACGCCTACCAAAGCTGCAATGGGCACCTGCTCTATATAACTAGCTCCGAATAAAATAAAGCCTAGCAACGCCAATGCTGCCGTAATACCTGACAACCGTCCTCGCCCTCCAGATTTGATGTTGATGATGCTTTGCCCAATCATGGCGCAACCGCCCATGCCACCAAAGAATCCGTTTACAATATTGCCAAAGCCCTGTGCGGCACATTCGCGATTTCCACTGCCGTGGGAGTCTGTGAGCTCATCGATAAGGTTTAAGGTCATCAAAGATTCAATCAGGCCAATGGCTGCAAGAATACAGGCATACGGCAAAATAAAGAAAAGGGTGTCCAGCGAAAATGCAATAATCGGCACATTGAAACTCGGAAAGCCCGCCTGTATTCCGGTGCCACCATTGGCAACCACAAATGAGCGAACAGTTTCAGTTTCTAAATTGCCAAAAATGACCAATAGAGAAACCACCACAATGGCTGTAAGGGCTGCGGGAACTTTTTTAGTAAGATACGGTAGGCCAACCATGATAGCCATCGTCAAAACTACCAGTCCAATCATCGTAGAAAGAGCCGATCCAGAGAGCCACTCCCCTTGGCTTTTAAACATGCCCAACTGAGACAAGAAAATAACAATCGCCAGTCCGTTTACAAAGCCCATCATGACCGAGTGGGGAATCATACGCACAAACTTTCCGAGGCGCAATACCCCAGCGGCCACTTGAATCAATCCGGCCAAAATAAGCGTAACAAATAAGAACTGTAGGCCTGCGGTATCGCTACCCCCAAGGGCATTTCCCTCACTGACCAAGTGTACCATGACCACTGCCATGGCGCCAGTTGCGCCAGAAATCATCCCCGGACGACCACCAAAAACAGCCGTAATAAGGCCCATCATAAAAGCGCCATAAAGTCCAACAACAGGCGATACGCCAGCCACAAAAGCAAAGGCTACGGCTTCGGGCACCAACGCCAAGGCAACCGTAATGCCAGAAAGAAGATCGTTTTTAACACTGCCGCCTGTGGACTTATCTATAAATTGAAATCGTTTCAAGGGTGTAAAATTTAAGGGGCAAAAGTAGGCTAATTGTTGGTAACCATAAGGTTGTGGGGTTTATTTAATGAAATGATAAAAATCAATACTAGAGATACTTTTTCTATTTCCTCCTCTAATTAATTACTGTATCTTTCAATATGCATTTACAAGACCTCTTAGAGCACAGACGTTCTGTGCGTCTTTTTAGTGACAAAAAATCAATTCCGCCAAGTGATGTTGAAGACTGCTTAAAGCAAGCAACATTAGCGCCTACAAGTTCAAACATGCAACTGTGGCATTTCATGCATCTCGTTGACGACAAATGGAGAGAAGGACTCACCAAGGCGTGTTTAGGGCAAACAGCCGCTTCGACCGCAACACAGTGGGTTGTGTTTGTTACCCGGCAGGATCTTTTTCGATCCAGAGCCAAGTTTCTGCTAAACTTTGAAAAAGGAAATATTGAACGAAACAGCCCTTCAGAAAGGCAAGCAAAACGCATCGCTGTTAGAGAAGTCTATTATGGCAGATTGATGCCCTTCTTGTATGCACGGTTTTTTCGATTGTTGGGAATAGTGCGAAAGCTCACCGTATTCGTAATGGGCATGTTTCGGCCAGTGGTTCGTGAAGTATCCGAAACCCAAATGAGAACCGTTGTGCACAAATCCTGTGCCCTTGCTGCACAAACTTTTATGTTAGCCATGGCCGAAAAAGGATACGACACCTGCCCCATGGAAGGCTTTGACAGCAAAAAGGTGAAAAAATTACTCCAATTGCCAAGGGGAACAGACATCAATATGATCATATCGTGTGGCATTCGCGATGGTAATAAAGGAATATGGGGCGACCGCTGCCGGGTGCCTTTTGAGGAAGTTTACGAGCGCCGTTAACCCTAGAAAGCTAGGTTACCGTTGGCTGATTTCCATCGTGGTATTCGTATTCTTTTTCCAAAACAATTTCTTTTAGACGACATACCGTTTCCCACAAATCTTCGTAGCGTGTATAAAGTGGGGCAATCCCCAATCGAATAAAACGGTTAGGTCTAAAATCAGGAATGATTTTTAAACGATAGTCTTTGGGGTTTAGCAGACATTGACAAATCCGCCATGATTCTTTGTGTGAAATGGTAATATGGGCACCGCGCTCACTAACCGCTTCCGGACTCTCAAGTGCATAGCCTAAAGTTAGCAACTCTGCTTTTATTAGACCAGACATATAGGTTCCCAGCTGCTCACTTTTAGCTCTTATCTTGTCTATTCCCGCTTCAAGCGTAATATCAAGCCCCACTTCGAGTGTGGCTAAGGATAAAATCTGTGGCGTGCCTGCGTCAAATTTTGCTATTCCCTCTGCTGCTTGATAGTCTGATGCAAAATCAAATGGTTTTGCATGACCAAACCATCCTTGGATAGGCGATTTTAGGGATGCTATCAGCGATTGGTCTACGTAGATAAAAGCAGGTGCGCCAGGGCCACCGTTCAGGTATTTGTAGGTACAGCCAATGGCCGCTAGGGTATTGCTTTGTTTAAGGTTTATGGCAACTGCCCCCACCGCATGACTCAAATCCCATATAATGATACTATCGTGTTCTTTAGCAAAGTTATTGAGTGACTTCATTGGGTATAAGTAGGCGCTTTTATATGTCACCAGGCTCAGGCATAAGATGCCTGGTGCATGTCGTATGGTATTTTTCAGCAATGGGATATCTGCGGCTAAATCACTTGAATAGCCAACGTTAATGGGTGCAGCAATAGGCAGTTGCGTGCTAATGCCTTGAAGGATATAGTTATCTGTTGGGAAGTTGAGTGAATCTGTCACTAATTGCTTTGGAAAATGTCCAGATGTAAGCAAGGCATGTGTTAGCTTATATAAGTTTACAGATGTCGATTCTCCGACCAAGACTTCATTAGGGTTTGCGTTAAGCAATACGGCCAGTTTGGCCGCAATACGCTTGGGTACTGCTAGCCAATGATCGTTCCAACTGCGAATCAGTTTTTTACCCCACTGTTCTTCTAAGATAGTATTAAGGGTTTCTTTTGCGCCAAGCGGTTGTTTGCCAAGCGAATTACCATCCAAATAAATAACCTTTTCTGGATGAAAAAAGCGATCGCGAAAAGACGCCAAATCATCTTTCTTGTCTAATTGCTGTGCAACTTCTTTATGACTCGTCATCTTATTGATTAAAAAAAGGAATTAGCATTTTCACCCATTCGGCATACATTTCCCCACTGGGATGCAGGTCATCCACAGCGACATAAGCTGGATTAGTAAGAGCTTCACGTGAAATAGAGGTAATATTAAAAAAAGCAATGTTACGGTTGACACAAATCCTTTTAATAGCGCTGTTGTAGGTGTTTATTTCCGCTGCAATGCGATCGCGATCTTGATCTTTAGCAAAGGGCATTGCACCCCAGTCTGGAATAGATAAAACAAAAACACCCCTTGCACCGCTATTGGAAAAGGCAACAGCACGGTTTAATAATTTGATAAAATCGGGCTCAAAGCTTTCAACACTTCTACCGCGATATTGATTGTTTACGCCTATTAGCAAAGATACATAGTCGTATTTTACTGAAATATTTGCAGCATTTATTGCGGTAAGCAATTCATCTGTAGTCCAACCTGTCCTTGCAATAATTTCTGCGAACTCAAATGTAATTTCTTCTCTATTTAGTGTTTTAACAAGTTGATTGGGCCAGCGTAGGTTATCTGTAACACTCTGGCCTATGGTATAACTGTCACCCAAAGCTAAGTAGGTCTTTAATGAATTTGAAGTGGTTTCATTATTTGTTAAGCTGTTGGGCTTTTCATCTTTTACATGACAAGACAAGCATCCAATAAAAAGTACAAAAGAAAAGACCTGTATATATAATTTCATTGTTACAAGATAAAGAATGTTTTATTAGGTAGACTTAAAAACATAACTACAGCACCCTGCCTTTCAATAAAATAGCTTGTCCCCAACAAGTTGGGTTTGTGCTTTTTTATGGCATTGGGAAAGACATGAGAAGCTGGCAACAGGTTTATTCCTATAATTATGAGAAGTATTACTTTTGTAGCAGATGCTAAGACGTATTTTGCCTTTTCTTTCTTGGATTCCTTCCTATAAAAAGGAGTATATCGGCGGTGATTTAACCGCAGGAATTACTTTGGGGATTATGCTCATACCACAGAGTATGGCATATGCCATGATTGCTGGATTACCCCCTGTTTATGGTTTATATGCGGCCTTGATGCCCCAATTGGTCTATGCGTTTATGGGCACATCGCGCCATCTCAGTGTCGGCCCCGTTGCAATGGATTCCCTGCTAGTAGCTGCAGGGTTAGGCGCCTTAAATATTGCTGGGATATCAGATTATATTGCTATGGCAATTGTACTAACGTTTTTTATGGGGGCCCTTCAGTTAGCGCTTGGCATATTAAAAATGGGGTTTTTAGTCAATTTTTTATCTACGCCTGTTATCAGCGGATTTACCTCAGCTGCTGCCCTCATAATTGGCCTAAACCAATTGAGTAATTTACTTGGTGCTGATTTTGAACAAGCCAGTAAACTTCACGAATTGACTGGAAATTTTTTAGGTGGCTTAGACCAAACACATCTATACACCCTTTTAATGGGGGGTGGTGCGCTTCTTTTGATTTTAGTTTTTCAAAAAATAAATAAAAAAATTCCAGCGGCCTTAATAGTGGTGATTCTCAGTGTTATTGTCGTGTATTTATTTAGGCTAGACTCCCAAGGTGTAGCTATTGTAGCTGCCATTCCAAAGGGATTGCCCGCATTTGAAATCCCTCAAATCACCTTAGCAAATTTACAAAAGCTCTTCCCTATTGCGATAACCCTTGCGTTGGTTGCATTTATGGAGGCCATGTCAGTGGTGAAAGCCATGGCCAATAAACACCAATACGAAATATCGCCAAATCAAGAGTTGTTGGCATTGGGTACTTCAAATATCATCGGTGCTTTTTTTGCGTCATATCCTGCTACAGGAAGCTTTACTAGAACAGCCCTAAACGACTTAAACGGCTCAAAAACTGGTCTCACAGGGCTTATAAGCACTTTGATTATTGGCAGTACGTTGCTGTTTTTTACACCCCTTTTTTACTATCTCCCAGATACGGTTTTGGCAGCTGTAATTTTAGTCGCCGTAGGTGGGCTTTTTGATGTGCGTTATCCCATCCGTTTATACAACACCAAAAAAGACGAGTTTTGTCTGTTATTGATTACTTTTTTACTGACTCTTTTTGTGGGGATCATACAAGGGATCTTATTTGGGTCACTGTTAGCACTACTGCTTTTAGTGCATCGAACTGCCAAACCTCATATTGCAGAACTTGGAAAAATAAAAGGGACGTCCTATTTTAAAAACAAACAACGCTTTATTCATGAAGTGGAGCAACATACGGATGTGCTTGTGATTCGATTTGATGACCAATTGTATTTTGGCAACAAAGACTACTTTAGAAGTGAGGTGCTAAACATCATTGCAACACAAAGTCAACAACCCAAATCCCTTATACTAAAGGCAGAACCCATCAGTTATATTGATAGTAGTGCACTCATGATGTTAGAACAACTCATAGAATCACTTCAGCAAAAGGGGGTCCAAGTACTGATCTCCGAACTTATTGGACCAACACGAGATATCATCATGAAATCCAATATTTTTAACCTTATTGGAAAAGCACATTTTTTTGTGGAAACAGCTGATGCGTATGTATTTGCAACAGGACAAAAAGAAAAAAATGCCTTACAAGAAAAAATAGCCTTGCAAACACAAGACAAGTCATGAAGTAATAGTCATAAAGATTAGAAATTTGTAATTTAACCCAAAACCATTCCCTTAATGAAAGTAGAACAGTTATATACCGGATGTTTATCTCAAGGTGCTTATTATATTGAGTGCAACGGTGAGGTGGCAATCATTGATCCACTTCGTGAAACCGCTCCTTATATCGACCGAGCCACACGAGATAATGCGACAATTAAATACGTTTTTGAAACGCACTTTCACGCCGATTTTGTAAGCGGACACCTTACCTTATCTAAAAAAACAGCTGCTCCGATCATCTTTGGTCCAAATGCAAATCCATCCTTTGATGCTTTAATAGCTACCGATGGGCAGGTTTTTCCGCTGGGGAAGTCCCGTATTGTGGTATTGCATACACCGGGCCATACCATGGAAAGTACCACCTACCTGCTTCAAGATGAAAACGGAAAAGACCAAGCCATTTTTACAGGTGACACACTCTTTTTGGGAGACGTTGGACGTCCCGATTTGGCGCAAAAAGGAAACGATATTACGCAAGAAGATTTGGCAGGCATCTTATTTGATAGCCTCCGCGAAAAAATCATGCCCCTTGCTGACGATGTTATTGTTTATCCTGCGCATGGAGCTGGGTCGGCCTGCGGAAAAAACATGATGAAAGAAACGGTTGACACCCTAGGCAATCAGAAAAAAATGAATTACGCCCTACGTGCCGACATGACAAAGGAAACGTTTATAAAAGAAGTTACAGATGGTCTGTTGCCTCCTCCAGAATACTTCCCTTTAAATGTTAAAATGAATAAAGAAGGCTACGCTGATTTAGAAGACGTTTTAAATCAAGGTATACACGCCTTATCTGCTGACGCCTTTGAGCTAGCAGCAAACGAAACTAATGCAGTAGTATTGGACGTTAGACATCAACGTGAGTTTGTTACAGGGCATGTGCCACGCGCCATTTTTATTGGTCTAGACGGTGGGTTTGCACCATGGGTAGGCACCTTAATTGCAGACGTAAAACAACCTATACTGTTGATTGCCAGCCCCGATAGAGTGGAAGAAGCCATCACCCGACTGTCACGTGTAGGCTTTGACAACACCATAGGATATTTAAAAGGAGGCTTTGATACTTGGCGTGCAGCAGGTAAAGAAATTGATTCGCTAACATCGATACCTGCTACTGCACTAAAAGCTGCATTAGCGAATAATGTACCTGTTTTTGATGTCCGAAAAGCATCTGAATATGCTTCCGAGCATATTCCTGTGGCAGAAAACACCCC
>JBDQNA010000137.1:0-3104 GCA_040261965.1 Flavobacteriaceae bacterium | reverse complement strand
CTTAAAGAAACGGAATATAGGCATCCTGATCACCGACCACAACGTACAAGAAACCTTGGCCATTACAGACCGTACCTACCTGATGTTTGAGGGGAAAATTCTTAAAACGGGTACACCTGAAGAATTGGCACAAGACGAAATGGTTCGCAAAGTATACTTAGGTCAAAATTTCGAGTTACGCAAAAAGAAACTTACGCTTTAAGCCGCATATACAATATGCCAAAAAATGCATAGGCAAGCACAGTTATTGACAATGCCTGTGATCGAAAAATCAACAAAACGGGAATAAATATTACCGCAAAAATCCAAAAGAAATTTGAAGGTTTTCCATTTACGAACTTTTGACTGGGTAACATAATTTTTGATACCATTAGAAGGGTAAGCAACGCAACAACAACCGTAATAATTATTGGATTAATTTCATAGGGAATAAAAGGGATACCCACTACAAATAAAGCAAATGCTGGGGTTGGCATTCCCTGAAAATCCAATTGACTTGACGGGGTAATGTTAAAACGGGCTAATCTAAAAATTGAAGCCAACGTAACAACAAATGCTAAAATAGATAGCGGTACAAATTCATAAGGCAAGAAGTCATTTAAGTACTTGGACATAAAATACCCAGGAACCAGTCCAAAGGAAATCACATCACAAAGTGAGTCGAGTTGCTTACCAATTTCAGATGAAACTAGAAAAGCCCTTGCCACCAAACCATCAATGCTATCTAAAAAAACACCTATCAATACCCAAATAAGCGCTTTGTCATAATTGTTCTCGAACAAAGAAAGCAAGGCCATACAACCAGAAAAGCCGTTGAGTAGCGTAAGTGTGTTTGGTAAAAATCTGATAATATTCATCAGTTAAGGTTTTGGTTAAGCAATACAAACCTACACAAAATTGTACATTAGCAAAATGCCTGTAAAAATTATACTGTCATTGTTGTTTGGTCTATTGCTGGGCCTTTCATGGCCAACAGCTGGGTTCACCCCTTTAATTTTTGTGGCCCTAGTACCCTTTTTATGGCTTATTGAAATAACAAAAAATCAAGGCTTTTGGCGTTTTTCTGCTTGTATTTTTCTCGGTTTTTTTATTTGGAATATCATAACAACTTGGTGGCTTTGGAACGCTACAATTTTTGGGATGTTTTTTGCCATTGTTGTGAACAGCCTACTGATGACCACTGTTGTACTTTTTTGGCGCCGAATTGACAGAAAATTAAGTAGAAAAGCTGGGATTATATTTTTGCCCCTTGCTTGGATTTGTTTTGAAAAACTACACTTGCATTGGGATTTTTCTTGGCCTTGGCTAAACCTCGGTAATGGATTTGCAGCCAATCCTGATTGGGTGCAATGGTATGAATATACAGGGGTTTTTGGTGGTACACTGTGGATTTGGATGGTCAATATCTCACTATATCATACATTAAAACATTATTGGAAAACCAAAAAGATTTGTAAAAAATGGATTCGGCCACTTGCCTTGATTTTCATCCCGATCGGTTTGTCCCTTTTTATTAAAAATAGATTTGAGCAAGATATTTCTGAAAAACTAACCGTTACGGTAGTACAGCCAAATATTGATCCCTACACCGAAAAGTACAACCAAACGAACCAAGATCAATTTGCGTTTTTATTGAAACAAACTGCTTCTGAAGTAGGTCAAAACCCTGATGTTATCATAACTCCTGAGACGTATTTTTCGGATGGAGCTGGTGTAAATTTAACCTATATTGAAGAAAGTAAGCTATACCAAGACTTGCTTAATTATGCAAAGGCTCACAATACCCAACTACTAAACGGCATACAATTTTATAAGACGTATGCTGAGGAAGACAAAACAAAAACAGCCAACAAACTCAATAATGGTATTTGGGCAGATTTTTACAACTCTGCATTTCTAACAGACACTACTGGCGTACAGGTTTATCATAAATCCAAATTGGTTGTTGGCGTAGAAACGCTACCATTTAGAAATCTAATTGAACCTCTTTTGGGTAATATCATGCTTGATTTTGGAGGGACCGTTTTAACTAGGGCTACCCAAGAAGAACCTGAAGCTTTTCCTTTGTATAATGGTGTAAAAATCAGCCCTGTAATATGCTATGAATCTGTTTATGGGGAGTTTGTGACAGGGTATGTTAGAAATGGAGCTCAAGTCTTGGCTATCATGACAAATGATGCATGGTGGGGTGATACACCTGGACATAAACAACACATGGCCTATGCACGCTTACGTGCTATTGAAACAAGAAGAGCGGTTGTTAGGTCGGCCAATACAGGGATATCTGGATTTATATCTCCGCTTGGTGAGGTTACTGCAAAACTGCCTTATAACACCAAGGGCGTATTATCTGCAACAGTCTACCCACAACATAACATCACGCTTTATGTCCGCTATGGAGATTATATATTCAGGCTTGGCGGTTTTGTAGCTGGGTTGATGCTGTTATTCTCTTTTTCTCGTAGAAAAAATTGAACTATATTGAAAATGAGTGGTTTACATAAAATATAATTACGGCACATCACTTAAATGTGTACTTTTGCATTGAATTGCTTTTACTATGAAAATTTACACAAAAACTGGTGACAGAGGAGACACCTCTTTGATAGGAGGTTTCCGAGTTTCAAAGAGTGATCTTAGAATTGAATCCTACGGAACGGTAGATGAATTAAATTCTTGGCTGGGATTGATAGTAGAATACCTGCCACAAGACCGTATTGAGGAAGTACAACGCATTCAAAGCTTGTTGTTTTCTATGGGAGCGCAACTGGCGAGCAAGTCCAAAGAACAAAAAAGACCTTTTACTGAAGTAAGCACAGATGACATAAAAACTCTGGAGACTTACATAGACGAATATGAAATATTACTGCCCAGAATGACCCATTTTATTCTTCCTGGAGGTAATAAAGGAGCAGCGAAAGCCCACATTGCACGCTGCGTTTGTCGCAGGGCTGAGCGAATTGTGGTACAATTGAGTCGCATAGACTTTGTGGACGCTAAAGTGCTGACCTATTTAAACCGATTATCGGACTATCTTTTTTGTTTGGCGAGAGCTTTGGCTTTCTGGGACGGCAAGGATGAGATCAAGTGGATACCAATTAAGT
>JBDQNA010000010.1:0-15414 GCA_040261965.1 Flavobacteriaceae bacterium | reverse complement strand
GTGCTACGTTTCCAATGATGATATTTTCTTCTGGCTTAAAAGTGGCTGTTTCAGGCACTTTGGCTACAAGCCTTGCGCCAGACAATCCTTTACCAAAATAGTCATTGGCGTTTCCAGTAACTTCCATATGAAGTCCTTTGGTTGCAAAACAACCAAAACTCTGACCCGCAGCACCAGTAAATAATAGGTTTAGTGTGTCTGCTGGAAGTCCATCGCGTCCGTGTGCTTTTGAAATTTCATTACTCAATAGGGCACCTACACTACGATCTGTATTCTTAATAGCAAACGATAGGGTTTGTGCTTCTTTTTTGATGATGGCTTTCTGCGCCTTTGAAACAATATCCACGTCGAGTACGTTGTCAAGGCCGTGATCTTGTTTGCTTACGTTGCGAACGGGAACGTTATCGGCAACTTCAGGCTTATATAGGATAGCTGACAAATCAATCCCTTGTGCTTTATAATGATCAATGGCTGTATTCATGTTGAGCTTTTGGCTTTGCCCTACCATTTCATCGATAGATCTAAACCCTAATTCTGCCATGATAGCGCGCAACTCCTCTGCAACAAAGTGCATAAAGTTAATGACATGCTCAGGCTTTCCTTTAAAGTTTTTACGAAGTTCTGGATCTTGCGTAGCGATACCTACTGGACAGGTGTTGAGGTGGCATGCACGCATCATAATACATCCAGAAGCTACAAGTGGGGCTGTGGAGAATCCAAATTCTTCAGCGCCTAGCAAACAAGCTACGGCTACGTCTCGTCCTGTTTTCATTTGTCCATCACATTCCATCACGATACGACCACGAAGGTCGTTCATCACTAAGGTCTGCTGTGCTTCAGCAACTCCCAACTCCCATGGCAATCCAGCGTGTTTGAGCGATGTGAGTGGCGATGCACCCGTTCCGCCGTCAAATCCAGATATCAATACCACATCTGCTTTTGCTTTGGCAACACCAGCCGCAATGGTACCAACGCCTACTTCAGAAACCAGCTTCACATTGATGCGGGCTTCTCTGTTTGCGTTTTTAAGGTCATAAATCAATTGTGCTAAATCTTCAATAGAATATATATCGTGGTGAGGTGGTGGAGAAATCAAGCCAACATAGGGTGTTGAATTTCGCACTGATGCAATGTAGGGGTTTACTTTTGGCCCAGGCAGCTGTCCACCTTCTCCAGGCTTGGCACCTTGCGCCATTTTAATTTGAATTTCTCGGGCATTTGTCAAGTAATGTGAAGAGACACCAAATCGCCCAGAGGCAACTTGTTTGATGGCAGAATTACGCCATTCTCCGTCTTCATCACGTGTAAAGCGTCGTGGGTCTTCACCGCCCTCTCCCGAATTGCTCTTTCCGCCAATGCGGTTCATGGCTTTGGCCAAGTTTTCGTGTGCTTCTTCACTTATAGACCCCAAAGACATGGCACCTGTTTTAAAGCGCTTCACGATATTGGTCCACGGTTCTACTTCCTCAATTGGAATAGGGTCTAAATCGGTAAATTCAAACATACCACGCAGAGTCATTAATTGCCTGGTTTGGTCGTTAACCAATTTGGAATATTCCTCGAAAGTATCATAGCTTCCTTTGCTTGTGGCTAGTTGTAGTTTGGCAATACTAGCGGGATTCAGCATATGAGCTTCCCCATTACGTCGCCAGCGATAGCTGCCACCAATTTCTAGATCAATTCCTTCGCCTGCCGCCTTTTCGCCAAAAGCAAATTCGTGACGTTTGGCAATTTCTTGCTCTACTTCTTTTAGTCCAATTCCCTCAATGCGTGTAGCCGTATTACAGAAATAGGTATCGACAAACTTTTTACTTAAGCCTAAGGCTTCAAAAATTTGTGCTCCTCTATACGAGTGAAGGGTTGAAATACCAATTTTATTCATGATTTTGACAAGTCCTTTTGCAATTGCTTTGTTAAAATTGGCAATGGCATTTTCAGTAGAAAGCCCTTTGATAGCTCCTTTTTCAACTTGGTAGTCAATGATTTCATTAACCATAAATGGATTGATGGCACTAGCGCCATAACCAAACAAAGAGGCAAAATGATGTGGCTCACGTGGCTCGGCAGATTCGATGATGATCCCAAACTTAGATCTCAAGCCGTGTTTCATCATGCCGTGGTGCACAAATGCGCAGGCGAGTAGCATCGGCATGGGCGCCATATCTTTGTTAATTCCACGATCGGAGAGTATGATGATGTTTGCACCATCTTCAACTTCTTTTTTAACTTGTTTTAAGACGTCTTCGAGTGCGCGTTCAAGGCCGTTGTTACCTTCATTGGCCTTGTACAATGCATTGACCGATTTAGACTTAAAGTCATCATGCTCAATAAACTTGATTTTGTCAAGGTCCTCGTTAGAAATGATGGGGTTTTGAATGTTTAGTTTTTTTGCGTGTGCAGGGATAACATCAAAAATATTAGCATCACTTCCTACAGACATGGAGGTGTCTGTTACAATTTCTTCACGAATCCCATCTAAAGGGGGGTTAGTTACCTGAGCAAAAAGCTGTTTGAAATAGTTGTATAGCAATTGTGGCTTATGCGATAACACGGCAAGTGGCGTATCTGTTCCCATTGAACCTATGGCCTCTTTGCCCAAAGTACTCATGGGTGTGATTAGAGTTTTGATATCTTCCTCTGTATACCCAAAGGCTTGCAGTCTTTTAATAAAAGGCTCAGTTTCAATTGGCGTTTTATTTCCTGTGTAGGGAACCTCTTTGAGTGGAAGTAGGTTTTCTTTTAACCAATTTCCATATGGGTGCTTGGCAGAAATTTTTTCTTTCACCTCACGGTCTTCAATAATGCGACCTTCTTCCATATCTACCAAAAACATTCTTCCAGGCTCTAAACGACCGTGAAGGGAAACATTAGCAGGATCAATATCAATTACGCCTGTTTCAGAAGACATAACTACATAACCGTCTTTGGTTACTGTGTATCTTGATGGGCGCAGTCCGTTTCGGTCTAGTAGCGCACCAATAAATTTTCCATCTGTAAATGGAACACTTGCAGGTCCGTCCCACGGCTCCATAATACACGCATTATAAGCGTAAAAATCTTTTTTGGCAGGATCCATAGACTGGTGCTTTTCCCATGCTTCGGGGACAAGCATCATCATCACTTCTGGAAGCGAGCGACCAGAATGTAATAATAACTCAACCACCATATCCATAGATGAGGAATCAGACTTCCCAGGAAGTACAATGGGAGTAATGTGCGCCATGTCGTCTCCAAAAAACTCGCTTGCAAAGAGTTCTTCACGTGCCTTCATGCGGATAACATTCCCTCGGTACGTATTGATCTCGCCGTTGTGGCACATATAGCGGAAAGGCTGTGCTAGATCCCAAGTGGGGAAGGTGTTTGTAGAAAAACGCTGGTGCACAAGTGCCAGGCGTGTTACCACACGTGGGTCTTTAAGGTCTAGGTAAAAGCCCTCTATGTCTTCGGGCATTAGCAACCCTTTGTAAATAACCGTTCTCGTTGAGAAGCTAGGAAGATAGAAGTAAGAACTTTGCGACATCTTGCTTCCGAAAATGCGGTGTTCTGCACGCTTTCTTGCGATAAAAGCTTTGGTGTTCAGTTGGTCTTCAGTGAGTTTTCCTGTAGCATCTTCAACAAAAACTTGTTTGATGTTTGGCAATGTTTGTGCTGCAATACGCCCCACAACATCATAATTTGTGGGTACATCACGCCACCCGATAACAGCTAGATTTTGACGCGCCAATTCTTCTTCAAATACGTCGATACAATGGGTGCGTTGGTTCATTTTTTGGGGAAGGAAAACCATGCCAAGCGCATATTTTTTTGAATCAGGGAGTTCAAAGGCCAATACATCACTTAAAAAACCGTGTGGTATGTCTATAAGTATACCAGCTCCATCACCCGTTTTGCCATCTGCACTTACAGCGCCACGGTGTTCGAGTTTGACCAAAATATCTAGTGCTTTGTGGATGATATCGTTGGTTCTTTCGCCCTTAAGACTGCAAATAAAACCAGCACCACAATTGTCGTGCTCGTTTTCTGGATGGTATAAACCTTGTGGGTTGGGTAACATAAATCAATTTTTCTCAAATATAACGGCTACGTATAGTTTTTATAAAAGACATGGTAGTCTAATGACACCCCAATATTACTTTCACAAAATTTTACTTAAAAATTGTGAAATCACAAAAATAGACAGTCTAAAATTAGTATTAATGGAATATAAAATACTGTTTGAAATTACCCCCCCATTTTTATAGGGTTATATTTACGATAACTTAAAATTTTGACACACATACCCCTTTATTCTGTAGGTTCAACTGTATAAATTTATCATTTTTATTCATAATAGTTCATTTACGCTTATGTGAATTGCTCTTTTTATTGTTTTTTTTTGGCCATTTACATTGCTATATTTGTTTTTGACTTAATACCAAACAAACCTTTATGGAAACCCTCATATTATTCGTGTTTTTTATGGGCTATTTAGCCATTACCCTTGAGCATAACTTGAAGATTGACAAACTCATACCAGCACTTGCCATGATGGCTATTTTGTGGGCAATTATTTCTTTGACTCATATGCCTGTTTTTGATATAGATACCATTTCTAGGAGTTTACACGAAACACATATTGAAGAAATTTTACTGCATCATCTAGGAAAGACAGCTGAAATCCTGGTTTTTTTACTCGGTGCTATGACCATAGTAGAAATCATTGACTATTTTGACGGTTTTGCCACCATAAAGGGTTTTATTCGGACAAATGTAAAAGTCAAACTACTCTGGATATTTTCCATATTAGCTTTTATTCTATCTGCCATAATTGACAACCTTACTGCAACAATTGTTTTAATAACCATATTGCAAAAAGTGATTCAAGATCGCAACACACGTCTCTGGTTTGCCGGGCTTATCATTGTTGCTGCAAATGCGGGTGGCGCTTGGTCTCCCATTGGTGATGTAACCACAACCATGCTTTGGATTGGTAAAAAAGTAAGTACACCAGAACTGATCAAATACCTATTCATTCCATCAGTGATATGTATGGTAGTGCCAACGCTAATTGCCAGCAGATATAAGGTTTTTCAAGGAAGTATTGAAAATAAAGAAACAGAGGAGGTAAAAAAATCACCTTTTGGCTCAAGGATGCTTTATTTAGGTCTGGGGTCTATTTTGTTTGTTCCATTTTTTAAGCAGATTACACACCTACCCCCTTATGTAGGCATGATGTTATCTTTGGCTGTAGTTGCAGCTTTTGCCGAGTTGTACAGTAGTACCAAATTTTCACTTTCAAACATTGACAAAACCGCTGATGATCACGCCATTCACAGTCCTGTTCATGCAGCTTTGACAAAAATTGAACTACCGAGTATCTTATTTTTCCTAGGAATACTGATGGCCGTGGGCGCCTTAGAATCGTTAGGTCTTTTATTTAATTTTGCTGGCGAACTCACGCAAGCCATTCCAAATATGGATATTGTCGTTTCGCTTTTTGGTGCAATATCTGCCGTAATAGACAATGTACCACTTGTGGCTGCAAGTATGGGAATGTTTTCCCAAGGCCCAGATGATCCAATATGGCATGCCATTGCTTTTGCTGCTGGAACTGGCGGGAGTATGTTGGTGTTTGGATCAGCAGCTGGTGTTGTTGCCATGGGAATGGAAAAAATCAATTTTTTCTGGTACTTCAAAAAGATTTCCATATTAGCATTTGTAGGCTTTTTAACGGGGTATTTAACCTTTATGTTGATGCGTGACTTTATTTTAATTTAGTGGATTATGCGTCCGCTATACGATGGTTATTTGCACAACTGCCCATGTATCAGCGGACGGGAAAAGCTGCCCTTAACCCTAGCTTAGACGGTATATCTAGGCTTGCGAAACATCTCAATAATCCCCATCATAAATTTAAAAGCATACATGTTGCTGGGACTAATGGCAAAGGATCTTCGTCACATATGCTTGCTTCCATTTTACAAGAAGCGGGCTATAAAGTGGGACTGTATACCTCCCCACACTTAAAGGACTTCAGAGAACGTATCCGCATAAATGGCTTGCCAATTGATCAAGGTTATGTACTAGACTTTGTTGTTTCAAACCGAAATTTCTTCGAACTAGAGGCTTTTTCTTTTTTTGAGATGACCGTCGGACTTGCCTTTGATTATTTTGCCTCCCAAAAAGTAGATATAGCCGTTATTGAGGTTGGTTTAGGTGGTCGTTTAGACGCTACCAACATTATCAGCCCAGAAGTCTGCCTTATTACCAATATAGCTTTGGACCACCAATATTTCTTAGGCGACACAAGAGTTGCCATCGCCAAAGAAAAGGGTGGTATTATAAAACCAAATATTCCCGTAGTTTTGGGTGAGAAGGACGATGAATCCTTTGCTGTTTTTGACTCTATTGCCAAAAAACAGGGCGCTGCACTCTACGTAGCAGACCAATATGGTTATGCCACTGATTTACTAGGAGATTATCAGCAAAAAAACATCAATGGAGTAGTTTCTACGCTGAAAAAATGCACTTCTTTCGCTGTTACAGACAACCATATCCGCAATGGTTTACTGCGTGTTCGCAAGCATACGGGCATTCGTGGGCGATGGGAAGTTTTGGGAAACAAGCCTACTGTAATCGCAGATGTTGCCCATAATATAGCGGGATTGGAAGTTGTTTTAAAGCAACTTAGGTCTCTCGAATACGACACCCTTCATGTTGTTTTTGGCATGGTAAACGACAAGGATGTAGATCACATAATGGCGCTTTTACCCAATGATGCCACATATTATTTGTGCGCAGCAGCAGTTCCAAGGGCCTTAAATGTATCCAATCTGTCGAGCTTTTTTAGCAAGTACAACCACACATTTACTTCTTATGAAAGCGTAAAACACGCCTATGATTCGGCTTTAAACAGGGCAAAATCCGATGATGTTGTTTTTATAGGGGGCAGTCTATTTGTGGTTTCTGAAATATTACCCTAAAAAAATAAAATGAACGTGGTTTGGTACGCCTGTTATTTTATATATTTGCACCCCCCGGGCGCTTAGCTCAGTTGGTTCAGAGCACCTCGTTTACACCGAGGGGGTCGGGGGTTCGAATCCCTCAGCGCCCACATCAAGCACCATCCCGATGCATCGCATCGGGATTTTTTGTTTTCAGTAGCTTGATTTTCACAAGTTGCCCATCGTAGTTTTATTCCAGGGTACTGACTACTGTCTTTTACTATTTAATATCTTTGCAATACATTAGTTTTGAATAAAGTAAGAAGTCTATGTGTGGAATTGTTGGATATATTGGTCATCGGGATGCATACCCTATTATTGTTAAAGGCTTAAAGCGTCTCGAATACAGAGGATATGACAGTGCTGGCGTTGCACTTTTTAACAACTCCAACGTTGTTGTGAAGACCAAGGGTAAGGTTTTAGATTTGGAACAGCTTGCTGCTACGCATTCCACCAAGGGCAAATCCTTAGGAATGGGGCATACCCGTTGGGCCACGCACGGTATCCCATCCGATTTAAATTCACACCCCCATCTTTCTAATTCTGGTAAAATAGCCATTGTTCACAATGGTATTATTGAAAACTATGCATCGCTTAAGAAAATGCTGTCAGATAATGGTTTTCATTTCAAGTCAGATACCGACACGGAAGTACTTGTAAATCTTATTGAGTTTATCAAAATCAACCAAAAGGTCAAGATTGGTAAGGCCGTGCAGATTGCATTAGCTCAAGTAGTGGGAGCCTATGCCATTGCAGTTGTTGACGTTGATCGTTCAGACGAAATAGTGGTTGCTAAGCTGGGTAGTCCATTGGCTATCGGAATTGGTAAGGATGAATATTTTATTGCCTCCGATGCCTCACCTTTTATTGAGTATACCAAACGCACCATATATTTAGACGATAACGAAATGGCAGTCATCTCTAGAAAAAAAGGGTTTAAAATGTATTCCATCATAAGTGATAAGTTGATTACCCCTACTATTCAAGACATAAAGTTGTCCTTAGAAACTATCGAAAAGGGAGGCTATGATTATTTTATGTTGAAAGAAATACACGAGCAACCCCGTGCCATAACCGATACTTTTAGGGGGCGATTGCTGGTAGACGAGCAGCAAATCAATATTTCTGGCATTGAACAAAACAGGGAGATATTTGAAAACGCAACCCGTATTACCATTGTGGCATGTGGAACTTCATGGCATGCTGGTCTGGTGGCAGAATATTTATTTGAAGATGCCGCACGTATCCCCGTTGAGGTGGAGTATGCTTCTGAATTTCGCTATCGCAAACCCGTTATCAATAAAGGAGACATTGTCATTGCCATTTCACAATCTGGCGAAACGGCCGATACGCTTGCTGCCATAAAGCTTGCCAAAGAAAATGGTGCTTTTGTGTTTGGTATTTGTAATGTGGTAGGCTCTTCTATTGCCAGAGCTTCAGATGCGGGTGCTTATACACACGCGGGTCCTGAAATAGGCGTGGCCTCTACCAAAGCCTTTACTACTCAGCTCACGGTGATTATCATGATGGGGCTGCGTTTGGGACAACTTAAGGGTACGGTTGGAAAAGCAGATTTTGAGCGTGTTGCCAAACAATTAGCTGCACTGCCAAAATTGATAGAGGCTGTGTTGGCCTACGACAAGCAAATTGAAAAAATTGCCCGTGAATACAAGGATGCATCCAATTTTTTGTATTTGGGCAGGGGGTATAATTTTCCCGCTGCGCTTGAGGGCGCATTAAAGCTTAAAGAGATTTCTTATATCCACGCTGAAGGCTATCCCGCCGCTGAAATGAAGCACGGGCCAATTGCCCTAATCGACGAAAATATGCCCGTGGTGGTTATCGCAACCAACAATGGGCATTATGAAAAGATTGTCAGTAACGTACAAGAGATAAAATCGCGTAACGCCAACATCATTTCAATTGTTACCAAAGGCGATGAAAGTGTTAAGTTACTTTCAGACCATGTTGTTGAAATCCCAGAAGTTACAGAGGCTCTAGTGCCCATACTTGCTTCCATTCCATTGCAGTTGCTTTCATATCATATTGCCATTATGCGTGGTTGCGACGTAGATCAACCCCGAAACTTGGCAAAGTCGGTTACGGTGGAGTAGTAACTATTTAAGAGAATATTAGCTTAAAAAACGTGCACAAAATCAGCATGTTTTCATTAAAATGAGCACCCGCTTTTTCCATCTCTCTGGTGTAATAAGCTCTGTGTACTTTTCTCCAGTATGCTAAACTTCTATCTCCTTCGCCTTCAGCATAGGCAAATGCTTCTCCAACATCTTTAAAGCGTACTTGCTCTAATTTTGTAACCTCAATAATGGCTTTTGCCTCACCATGCCAATCGGTTACGATAAACAAAGTGCCAACTTTGGGCATGGGTTCATTGTGGTATTCGTACCACCATAAAGAGGGCGCAGTAGCTTGTTTTATGTTCTGTACCACCAACTCAGCACACGTATTAGCATCGTATTCATTGTCACAAAAATAAAAGTGATTTGGAATTGAGCTATTCTTGTATTGGCGATGCTGCCGAGTAAAGCGATTCCAAAGATTAAGCACAGAAGGGTTATGTAAATCCACAGCCTAAAATTACATATTTCATCATAACATTGTATCTTACCCCTATGCAACCCAAAACACCTTCACAATTTTCTGTATACACTGCTTTTTTACAGCAATCCTATGGATTTACTTTTGAAGATTATACCCGTCTTCATCAATGGAGTATTGAAAATCAAACTGCCTTTTGGGAAAGTACTGCCCATTTTTTCAACGTAGATTTTGACACCCCCTATGCAGAGATTTATGTTCCAGCGATCCCATTTTGGAAGACAAAATGGTTCACAGGTGCAAAACTTAGCTATGCCCACCATGTGTTTCGTAATGCCTCACCCAAGCAGCCCGCTCTCATCTATCAAAGCGAGACCACTGACACGGTTGAAATCAGCTGGGCGCAACTTATTGCGAAGATCTATTCCCTGCAACAGCAGCTTATATCCCTTGGTGTTACCAAAGGGGATGTTGTGGTATGTTATGGCATCAACAGCCCAGAAACGCTTGCTGCATTTTTGGCTGCTAATGCCTTAGGTGCAGTATGGTCTTCCTGTTCTCCCGACTTTGGTACCGATGCGGTCTGTGATCGCTTTGCTCAGTTAGCTCCTAAAGTGTTGTTTGCCCATCAGCAATACAGCTATGGCGGAAAAGCTTTTGATGTTGAAGCAAAAATCAAAACCATCTGCGATTCCATAGGCTCTATTGAAAACACGTTGTTATTGGACGATCATAAAGATTTTGACGATGACTTCGCAGCCATTGATCAAATACATGTTGAGGCGGTTTCTTTTTCAGATCCCATGTGGGTTTTGTTTTCTTCTGGGACTACAGGAAAACCTAAAGCCATTGTTCACGGTGCAGGACATATGCTTTTGGAGCATCTAAAGGCGTTGGCATTGCACCAAAATGTATCCAAAGGGGATCGCTATTTTTGGTATTCTACAACTGGCTGGATGATGTGGAATTACGCATTGGGCAGTTTGCTTTGTGGTGCAACGCTATGTTTATATTCGGGTGCACCTAGCTTTCCCACGAAAGACAGGTTATGGCAGTTTGCACATCAAGCTAAAATCAATCACTTTGGTGGGGGCGCGGTCTATTTTCAAGATCAAGTGGCTTCTCCAAGCACATTCGTTAAGCAAACAGCTTTTTCTTTTCTCAAGACAATTGGTTCAACTGGCTCTCCTATGTCAGCAGCCGTATGTTGCGAATTGCAAGCGCTTTTTCCCTTAGCGCAGGTAATTTCTCTCAGTGGAGGTACAGATGTATGCACAGCTTTTGTGGGCGGTCATCCCGATTTGCCCGTTATCCCAGGAGAAATTCAATGCAAAATGTTAGGTGCTGCCGTTGAGGTGTGGAATGCTGAGGGGAACGCAGTAACTGAAAAGGCAGGTGAGTTGGTACTTACCAAAGCTTTTTTATCAATGCCTATTTATTTGCTCAATGACCCTGAATATAAACGGTATGCTGCCAGTTATTTTTCTAAATTTAAATCGGTTTGGCATCATGGCGACTGGGCAATGGAAACAAAAAATGGAGGTATTATTATTTATGGACGTTCCGATGCTACACTAAATCGTTCAGGTGTACGTATTGGCACTTCTGAGTTGTATAACGCACTTTCGCATCTTAAGGCCGTTGAAGATGCTTTGGTGGTACATGTGCAAAACGCACATCAGGATCAGTTGCTCCTTTTTGTACAAGCATCAAAAGTGATAGATACCGATGCAGTAAAGCAGCATATCCGAAAAAGTTGTTCGCCTAGGCATGTGCCTGATACTATTTATATGATCCCTGAGATTCCATACACGATTAGTGGAAAAAAAATAGAAATACCTATAAAACGCCTGCTGCAAGGTGAAAAACTTGAGGATGTAGTCTCTTTGGATACCTTGAGAAATCCCAATGCCCTGCAATGGTTCTTAAAACAATTTGGTTAAATATCTTTGAATTATTTAATTGGTAAATACAATATGGTCGACGCCTTAAAAAATATCGTGGGATTACAGCATGTGTTGTACGATGGTGCTGAAAAAGCACGCTTTTCACATATATGGGCTACTGACATTCCTTTGATAGCCAAAGGAGTTATTTTTCCACAAACTACAGCACAAGTCTCGGAAGTATTAACACTATTTAATTCGCACGGTGAAGAGGTGGTTATACATGGAGGTTTGACAAATTTGGTTGGCGGTACCCAAGCCACCTCTAATCAGTGGGTTTTGTCGTTAGAAAAAATGAATATCATTGAGGAAATAGACGAATCAGCCAGAACCATAACCGCCCAATCGGGCGTTGTTTTGGAGCAACTTATTGAAGCGGCGGCACAAAAAAATCTTTTTTTACCCTTGAACTTTGGTGCTAAAGGCTCTGCTCAAATTGGAGGTGTAATTTCTACAAATGCTGGTGGAATGCGTGTGTTTAGGCACGGTATGACACGGACATTTGTTTTGGGCTTGGAAGTGGTGTTGCCCACAGGGACGATTATTTCATCTTTAAAAAAAATCATAAAAGACAACTCAGGGTATGACCTTAAACAGCTATTTATAGGGGCTGAAGGAACTTTAGGTGTCATTACTAAAGTCTGCTTGCGACTATATGAACAACCAAGCTCGCGTTATGCAGCTCTTGTGGGGGTGCAAAGCTTCCAAGAGGTGATTTCATTACTTCGGTTGATGGATAAAAATCTCTCTGGAAATTTGAGTAGTTTTGAGTTGATGTGGAACGCCACATATTGTGTTGCTACAAGCGCAGCTTCAGCACAAAAGCCACCACTTCCTCAGACGTATCCATATTATGTTTTTATTGAAACTTTGGGTAACGATTCGACAGGTGACTATGCTTTATTTGAGGATGGATTGACGCGTGCTGCCGAAAAAGAAATAGTGCTTGACGCTGTCATAGCACAGTCAAAGCGAGAAGTGGAAAAGTTGTGGAGTATAAGAGAGAATACGCACATACTAAGACAATCTTTTATTGCTACCCAGCATTTTGACATTAGCTTGCCCATTGGCGTAATGGACCACGAAGTGACTTCCATAGTGGCTGATTTAGAAGTATTTCCTTTTGTAGCGCGTGTTTTGCCTTTTGGACATATAGCTGATGGCAACATTCATTTGATAGTGGGTAAAAAAGATACTACACAAGAGAACTCGAAAAAAATTAATGCTGTTGTCTATCGAAATCTAAAAAAACATTTGGGTTCTGTTTCTGCTGAACATGGGATTGGATTAGATAAAAAAGATTATTTATACACATCAAAAACCAGTCAAGAAATTGCTTTAATGAAGACCTTGAAACAAACCCTTGACCCTAAAAACATTCTTAATCCGAATCTAATTTTTTAGATACGGGTTGTTTGTTTTTGAAAGGTGCTCTCAAAAATTTTGTTCGCATTGTTCACTTCAAAGCCATCTCTACGGTGGATGCTTGAAATTTCTTCCTTAGCCAAGTGTTTGAACTTTGGTAGTACTGCGCGTTCAGCAAATTCCACATAGCTCCCTGCTATTTTGTGTTTTTTTCCGTCTGCAAATGTGCTGGTTATCATTTGGGCAACGGTGCTGCTTTGGCGTAATAATTTATCGGCACTTGTTTTTATTTCACCTCCCGCATTATTTAGTCGAACACCCAAAGATTTTAATAAAGTATTGAAAGCTTCTAGTTTGTTATATGGTTTGGGTAACGCATGCACGCTAATGGTATAGTGGTTCAAATAATATCTGTTATACAATACCCATGCGCCATATTCACTAGTTGACAAAACGGTGTTATAGTCATGCCATGTTGGAAGTTTCCAAAGGGGATGATGCAAAAATTGCACTAGGGCATTAGGGTCATTAAAGTCAATATCGTCTAGGGGGTCATGTGTAATGTCGCGGGTGTATTTTTTAAGTATATCAGATGATTTTGGTGAAAGCTCGTCCACTCGAAGTTCACTAATAAAAACACGTGGATATTTCTCAGTTGGTGGCTTGTACCAATGCGCATTTAATTTTTTTTGCTCAAAAAAATACCTGTCTTGCCTTGTGTATCCATAATGTAAAAAAATGCGTTCCAGTGACGCAATTCCCAAGTTTGGAACGCCAAGGGTGCGAAATGCAATATGGTCATTAACAATATCTGACTGACCTTTAATCAATCCTTTGGAAATCATGCCAGATGTTATGGCGTTAACTTCTGGAACACGTAAGGCATAAGGAGCAAAAAGTCCATTAAGGATAATGTCTAGAGGGGTGTTTGAGGTAAATTTCATGATTCTAATTGGGTGTTAAATAGGGCGCCGTTTTTTGTGGCAAAAAAATCAGCAATGTTAATTTCCTCTTGTTTAATAAATCCTTTTTGTGGTAGTTTTCCTTGAGCAACTAACTCAACCACAGCAGTCAAAGCAGCAGCTGTTGTCCAAGAGATTGCACGCCATGTATGCCCTGCTATTTCTTTGGGAAAATAAGTGCGGAAAAATTCTTTACGCTTCATTTTCCCGTCAATTAATCCCTCTACCACCGCATAAACATGCACAAGGTCTTCGTCTACAGGAGGTTTTGCGGTGGTAAGAATTTCTTCAAGTTTTGTTAAATCATTTTTAAGAATCAACTCGTAAAGCAAAAAGCGCATGAGTTTACCATGCCCAGGATAGCGAATGGTTTTATAATTTAACGTATCTACTTTGCCCTCATAGGTTTCGCACATAGTTCCTAATCCACCCGAAGTAGTAAACGCCTCATATTCTTGTCCTTCTATGTTCATTTGTTCAAATCCGTCAAGTGAGGGAAGTATTTTGCGCATTCCATTTTGTATTGCTTCTGCGTCGTTTAGATATTCATTTAAAACCCCAGCAGGAGACCACGTAAATGAATATGAGAGCTGTCCGTTAGGATACCGTGGAAGCGCACCCACACGTAATTCTATATCTCGAAGCTTATCAAATTTTGATGCCAAATGCCCTCCAATTATTCCGATAAGCCCAGGGGGGACCAAACCACACTGAGGTGCCAGCACGCTTGAAGCGTTTTTCCCCAACGATTCAATATGATGCATGGTACTTACGTCTTCTGTTAAATCGAAGTAATGTATTCCTTTTTGATGTGCTATGCTGGCAATTCTGTGGTTTAAAAAATAAGGGAGTGCGGACACTATAGCATCAACACCTTCAACAACTTCTCTAATGCTTTCTGTCTTACTTATGTCAGTAGTATGACAGGGAAAGGGGTATTGAATTTTATAATGTGGCTTTGATATATCATGGCCAACTACATCGAAAAGTTCATTGAGCAGTAGACCAACCAAAGTACCTACTTTACCGAGCCCTAAAACAGCAATTTTGTTCATTTTGTAAAAAAACCATTATATATTGTTACAAATATAACAAATAAAAATAGTCAAAATAAGGGTGCTTAGAAAATATTCTGCTTGGTTAACAGGGAAAAAATCGTGAATAGGTCTTACTTTCCAGAAAAAATATCTTGCATAAAGGTCTCTTGCTCTTCGGCAAGTTCTTTATCCACCAAGATACGACCACTGTGTTCGTCAGTGATGATTTTTTTACGTGCAGCAATTTCCATCTGAATTTGCGGTGGAATGGTAAAGAATGAACCGCCTGAAGCACCACGCTCAACGGAAACAATCGCTAAACCGTTTTTAACAGAACTGCGTATGCGTTGGTAAGCATTTACAAGTCTTTCGTCTGCTTTCTTTTCGTATTCCTTGGATTTTTCGAGCAACACTTCTTCTTCCTTTTGCGTTTCTGCTAGGATGGCGTCAAGCTCATCTTTTTTATGCTGTAGGTGGTTTTTACGCTCCTCCAATTTGGTCGTTGTTTCGGTAACGGACTCGTTTTTTTGTTCAATCAGCGCTTTTAGTTGCTTTATTTGCT
>JBDQNA010000101.1:0-4498 GCA_040261965.1 Flavobacteriaceae bacterium | reverse complement strand
CCTTTTTTGGGTTTTTTGCTTTTTGTTGCTTTTTTCTCTTGGTATTTGACTAGAAAAGAAAAGCTGTGTACAAGTGACGGATATTTTTTAGGCGGGAGGAGCCTAACAGGAATTTATATTGCAGGCTCTCTTCTTCTAACCAATTTATCTACAGAGCATCTTATTGGGCTTAATGGCAGTGCCTATCGATACGGGATGGAGGTTATGGCTTGGGAGACCTTAGCTGCACTAGCTATGGTTGCAATGGCACTTTTCTTTTTGCCTAGATATCTCAAAATGGGACTAGTAACCATCACTGAATTTTTGGAAGTGCGATTTGATAAGGCAACTCGTATCATCGTTTCTGGTTTATTTTTACTACTATATGTAACTACACTATTGCCAATTGTTCTATACACTGGTGCACTGAATTTGGAAAGTATTTTTGATGTTTCGACGATTTTAAAAGTGTCTCGATTCGAAGCTATTATTCTAATGGTAGTATTTATTGGTGGTATAGGCTCATTATTTGCTATTCTAGGAGGTCTAAAAGCAGTTGCTGTCTCTGACACCATCAACGGCATTGGACTTATCATAGGGGGAATTTCAATTCCCATTTTGGCATTTTATCAGATTGGAGACGGAAGTTTTTTTGATGGTGTAAATGAAGTGTATACTACAATCCCTGATCATTTTAATGCCATTGGTGAGGCAGACTCTGAAGTGCCTTTTGCTGTTATTTTTACTGGAATGTTCATCCCTCAAGTGTTTTATTGGACAATGAACCAATCAATCATTCAAAGAACCTTTGGAGCTAAAAACCTAGCTGAGGGACAAAAAGGGGTTCTCATTGCTGCTTTTTTCAAACTCATTATTCCTTTTATTGTGGTCATCCCTGGAATAATTGCATTTTATTATTTCAAAGGAGGATTGGACAATCAAGATTTGGCATACCCCGAACTTGTAAAAGCTGTATTGCCTGCTCACTTTACAGGAATTTTTGCTGCTGTTGTTGTTGGTGCCGTTTTAAGTACCTTTAATAGTGCGCTCAACAGCGCATCTACCCTGTTTAGTATTGACATTTACAAAGGATATATTAATAAATCTGCAAGCGAGCAACAGTATGTAAGAATAGGGAAAATTACAGCAACAGTTTTGGCAATTGCTGTAATCATAATCGCACCGTTTATCAGTCGTGCGGGTGACGGTCTTTATGTTGTTTTACAAGAATTCAGTAGTGTTTTTAACATGCCCATTTTTGCAGTAATTATTGCTGGATTATTGTTAAGAAAAGTTTCTGCTAAAGCTGCTAAAATCGGCTTGGTGATTGGTACATCTCTTTATTTACTCTCAAAATTTGGTTTAGATGCAATGGATGTTGAAATTCACTTTTTGCATAGATTGTGTGTCGCTTTTTTTGCTACTATTTTTTCCATGCTAATTTTGAGCAGAAGGTATCCTAACAGAAAGAAATTTACAATTCAAAATAAAGAAATAGTTGATGTAAAAAACTGGAAATATGTCAAACCACTAAGTTTTTTAGTTGTTGTGTTTACGATACTAATTTATTTATTTTTTAGTCCCTTAATTATATAGGTTAATTATTTTAATTTATAATCATGAGAATTTTCATTCTGCATTAGCTTTTTATGTCACGATAGTTATTGTAGCAGATACCGAAATAGTATGCGAATGAAAATCACGCCGGATACGGGAAGTATGCATGCTGGGTTTAGAACTGAGGTATCTGCGCTTTGATTCTTTTTAGACGTTCATCCTTAAAGAAAGTTTTATTATTTGTAAAGGTTTTGTTAAGTCTATGGATATATTTAAAACCTTATAAAAACCGATTTTAACACGGCTTCAGCGTTTATAATACGCTTTACTTTAAAATTAACAATTAAAGTGTGAGGAATACTAACTGTTTAACACTCAGCCAATACACCTTTTATACTTTGGTGTAACTGAGTTTAAAGCAAAAAAAAGAGTCACCATTTATGATGACTCGATTGTAGCGGGAGCTGGACTCGAACCAGCGACCTTCGGGTTATGAGCCCGACGAGCTACCTACTGCTCTATCCCGCGTTGTGGATGGCAAAAATACAAAACTTCTCTGATTTGGCAATAGCTCTTTTGCAATCCTTACCTTTGCAACATGCATAAAGCAGGTTTTGTCAATATTATCGGTAGTCCTAATGTGGGAAAGTCAACCCTAATAAACGCCATTTTGGGCCAAAAGCTTGTCATTACCAATGCCAAAGCACAAACCACACGCCATAGAATTCTTGGTATGCTTAATGCCGATGACTACCAGCTTATCCTTTCGGATACGCCTGGAATTATCCAGCCTGCTTATAAGCTGCAAGAGAGCATGATGGACGCCATGCAGTCTGTTTTTGATGATGCAGATGTCTTGGTCTATATGGTGGAAATAGGAGAGAAAAAAGCTAAAGATGAAAGTGTTATCAAACGCCTGTCCAAAACAACTAAGCCCTTTTTCTTAGTTATTAACAAAATTGACAAGGGCAATCAAAGGCTGCTAGAAGAAACCATTGATGCTTGGAAAGAACAATTGCCAAACGCACAAATAAGGAGTATTTCTGCTCTTGAAAAATTTCAAATTGACGAATTACTGACGCAAATGGTAGCATTGTTACCGGAACACCAACCCTATTTTCCAAAAGATCAGCTTTCTGATAAGTCCGAACGTTTTGTAGTCAATGAAGTTATTCGTGACAAGATATTGTCTAATTATGACAAAGAAATTCCCTATTCAGTTGAAGTTGTCACAGAATCTTTTAAGGTAGAAGATAGTATTATAAAGATTAGCGCAGTTATATTTGTTGAACGCAATTCTCAAAAAGGAATTTTAATTGGCCACAAAGGCGCCGCCCTAAAAAAGGTAGGAACACAAGCCCGTCGCGATTTAGAACGATTTTTTGAAAAAAAAGTACATCTTGAGCTTTTTGTTAAAGTAAACAAAGATTGGCGTTCAAATGCTAATGCCCTAAAACGTTTTGGATATTAAAACAACCCTCTTAAACTGTAAGAAAAAACTATGCGAAATCTAGTTGCTATTGTTGGAAGACCTAATGTTGGTAAATCCACGTTGTTTAATAGAATGGTGCAGCGACGCGAAGCCATTGTTGATGCAGCAAGTGGAGTTACACGTGATAGACAATATGGTAAAGCCGATTGGAATGGGTGTGAATTTACATTAATTGATACAGGGGGATATGTAGTTGGCGGTGATGATGCCTATGAAAAAGAAATTGACCAGCAAGTTGAAATCGCCATTTCAGAAGCAGATGCCATTATTTTTATGGTTGATGTAGAAACAGGAATTAATATTATGGACGAGGAGGTAGCCAAACTACTTCGTAAATCGGACAAGCCTGTTTTTCTTGTGGTCAACAAGGTTGATAACGCAAAACGCGTCATGACATCTGTAGAGTTTTACGCCTTAGGTATTGATAACTTATTCCATATTTCTGCCATGAATGGGGGAGGTACTGGCGATTTATTAGATGCATTAGTTTCTGCTTTGCCAGATAAGAGTGCAACCATTGTTGATGGATTGCCTCGCTTTGCAGTGGTGGGTAGACCCAACGCCGGTAAATCTTCTTTTGTCAACGCACTTATTGGTGAGCCTAGGAATATTGTCAAAGACGAGGCAGGGACCACCCGTGATAGTATTGATACCGTTTATAACCGATTTGGTTTTGAATTTTGCCTAGTAGATACTGCTGGTATTCGTAGAAAAACTAAAGTAAAAGCCAATATTGAGTTTTACTCTGTAATGCGCGCCTTGCGATCCATTGAATTTTCGGACGTATGCATGCTCGTTTTTGATGCCACCAGATCCTTTGATTCACAGGTTAAAAATATTTTTTGGCTGGCAGCCCGAAACCACAAAGGGATTGTGATTTTGGTAAATAAGTGGGATTTGGTTAATAAAGATACTAACAGCACCAAGAAAGTAGAAGCACATATACGTGAAGAGATAGCTCCTTTGATTGATGTACCCATCGTGTTTGTTTCTTCTCTTACCAAGCAACGCGTCTTTAAAGCCATAGAAACAGCAGTAGATGTATACAAACGCCGTTCACAACGGATTCCAACACGTAAACTAAACGACTATATACTCCCCATCATTGAAAAAAACCCACCACCAGCGCTAAAGGGTAAGTATGTCAAAATAAAGTTTGCAACCCAATTGCATTCGCCACATCCCCAGTTTGCTTTTTTCTGCAATCTGCCCCAATACGTCAAAGACCCTTACAAAAGGTTTTTGGAAAATAAGCTCCGGGCTGAATACAATTTCAGTGGGGTAACGATCGACATTTTTATCAGAAAGAAGTAATTAGAGTTCTGCTTTTATTCGCAGTAACTCCTGACGAATTTTTTGAAGTTTCTTTAATACGCTGTTGTTTCCTTTTTTTTCTCTGTTGAGTTCTTTTTTGGCAACTTCAAGTGTAAATCCACGTTCCTTTACCAAACTGAATATCAACTCAAACTT
>JBDQNA010000102.1:0-4199 GCA_040261965.1 Flavobacteriaceae bacterium | reverse complement strand
CATCTCGTGCACTTCCTCATCATATGAAACGCCACCCAGTTCTTCTTGAATAGTTTTCATCTGTTGATGTAAAAAATATTCACGCTGTTGCTGGTCTAAGTCAGTACGTACTTTACTTTGAATATCATTTTTGAGAGAAAGCTTTTGATGCTCAATATTCATTTTCTTTAAACACATCATGGCACGTTGTTCCAATTGGTCTATTTCCAATATCTCTTGCTTTTCAGCAACAGACATATTCATGTTTGAAGAAACAAAATTTACCAAGAATGTATTGCTTTGAATGTTTTTGATAGCAAAAGATGCTTCTGAAGGTATCTCGGGATTTTGAGCAATAATTTTTAGTGCCAAATCGCGAATAGAATCGATGATTGCATCAAAATTTGGATCGCCCTCACCAGGTCGTACCTCATCAAGACCTTTAATTTCAGCCTTTAAAAAAGGCTGCTCACGTGTATAGCCTGTGGTTTCAAATCGCTTTTTTCCTTGCAGAATAACCGTAGTGTTGCCGTCGGGCCTTTTTAGCACCCGTAAAACTTTTGCAAGAGTACCTTTTTGAAACAAATCGCTTGGGGAGGGAGATTTGGTGTCACCATTTTGTTGCGCAATTACACCAAGTAATTTACTTCCCTTATTTACTTCCTTAATAAGCTTCACAGAGCGGTCTCTACTAGCAGTAATGGGAATTACCACACCTGGAAACAAAACCGTGTTTTTTAACGGAAGGATGGGTAACTCTTCGGGAAGTGGTTCTTTGAGCATGGCTTCCTCATCGTCAGAAGTCATCAGTGGAATTAAATCCGCTTCATCTTCTAAATCTTGAGGCAAAAGGGTGTCTAAAGACAAAATTTTATTTTGAGACATAAAAATGTGTGAGTGCCATTTTGTCCGATTTTAAATCAAAAAACCCAAAAATAGCTGGTTAAATACGTTACTTTAATAAATTTCAAACTTTGTGCCATTGTGACATTTAGCCTCAAAAGTCGTTGTTAATATTCAAAACCCAAGGAAATCATGAAAACAACACACCTACTTTTAAGTTCACTACTTCTGTTTTTCATTGGCTGTACAAACGCACAGTGGAACAAAACGATAAAAGGAAACGGAAAGGTGTCAACTGAAATACGTTCCGTTGATGCATATGATGCTTTAAGTGTCCATGGCAGCATGAATATTGTTCTTGTTGAAGGAGGCGAAGGAAGTATCAAGCTAACAGCAGAAGATAATATCTTAGAATATATAGAAGTAACCAATACTAATGGCAAATTACGTATCAAAACCAAAGACCGATTTAACTTAAGGCCTTCTTGGAAAAAAGGTATTCACGTTGAGGTACCTATTGAAGAAGTAACCAAAATTTCACTAAACGGCTCAGGTGAAGTTACTGGGGATTTGACCTTAAAAGCAGAAAAGCTAAAATTTAGCGTCAATGGCTCTGGCGACATGAAGGTGGTTGCAGATGCAACAGCGGTTATGGCAGTCATTTCAGGTTCTGGTGATATTGATATTAGTGGGAAGGCAGCTGAATTTGATGCCGTAGTAACTGGATCGGGCGATATTGATGCCGCTCTTCTCAATGCAACTCAAGCAAAAGCTAACATAACGGGGTCTGGAGATATTAAAATCCATGCAAAAAATCTGCTGACAGTTAAAATCGTAGGTTATGGGGATGTAATGGTAAACAAAGATGTTGCTACTGTAAACAAAAAAGTTATTGGCTCAGGCGAGGTCAGCAAATACTAGCTTGGAGTAAGGGACTTATTCTTGTGGTATAAGCGGATTAATAATACTCCCCCAAGAAAGAAAAACAGCACAAAAAACAGGATTGCATTTCGCATGCTTCCTGTTATTTGGTCAATAGTGCCATACATCAACATACCAATAACGATACCCACTTTTTCGGCTACGTCATAGAAACTAAAATATGAAGTGGTGTCAAGGGTTTCAGGTATCATTTGCGAATAGGTTGAGCGTGCCACAGACTGTATGCCACCCATACAAAGCCCTACAAAGGCTGCAACAATATAAAACTCAATAGGTTCGTAGATAAAATAAGCACTTAAACAAAGGACTACCCATATGCCATTTAGCAGTATAAGAGTTTTGATATTGCCCCATTTGTTGGCAAGCCTAGACGAAAGCAGTGCGCCGAATATCGCAATGATTTGAATAAGTAAAATACTGATGATAAGCCCCATTGTTTTTTCTTGACCGGACCAAGCAATTTCCTGTTCGCCAAAATATGCAGCCACTATCATGACGGTTTGTAAGGCCATGCTAAAAACAAAAAAGGCGCCTAAATACCGTTTTAACTGGGTAAGGTTGCGAAGGCTATTCCAAACATTTTCGAGCTCACGATAGCCATTAAAAAAAATATCTTTGGTATATACCTTGTCTTTAAAACCGCGTGGCAAGTGATAGAAAGCGATGTGACTAAATCCAAACCACCATATACCCACCATAACAAAGGAATAACGCATGGCCGTTAATGAGGCTGCACCCCCTTCACCAGGAATATCAAACCATTCTGGTTTTAGCACCATAAAAAGGTTTACTAGCAGTAACAATACGCTACCAATATACCCCAGTGCAAAGCCACGAGCACTAATTTTATTATGCTGCTCTGCGTAGGCAATGTCAGGGAGGTAAGAGTTGTAAAAAACCAAACTAGACCAAGCACCAACAAGTGCTAAAAAATAAAACAACAAACCCCAGTAAAGGTTGTCAATTTCAAACCAATACAAACCAACACAGGAAGCAGAACCCAAGTAACAATAAAACTGCATAAATCGTTTCTTGTTACCCATATAATCAGCAATACCCGAGAGAATGGGAGACCAAATGGCAATAAACATAAAGGCAAGGGCCGTTACGTAACTTATTAGAGCTGTATTCTTAAACATCATGCCAAAGACTACTAAATGTGTTTGATCAGCACATATATAACCATAATAGAGCGGAAAAATAGCGGAAGAAATAACAAGGAAATAAACGGAATTTGCCCAATCGTACGAGGCCCAAGCGCGTAAAAGACGTTTGTCCCCCTTTTTGTGTAATGGCATATGCTTTGTTTTCTCAAATAAACAAAAATGTTTCAAGACATAAAAAAAGATAAGCTTAAGTTTGTGTAATGAATAAGAAAAAAAAGCACAAGCAAGGTATTGCCGTACCTAGCTGGCTTAAGCAGTCCCTAAGGTTAATTGAAGGTTTGACGCCTGAACTGGGTATGCGTGTTGCAGCACATATATTCTCAAAACCCCTCAAGTTTAAATTGCCCGAAAAAGAACAAAAAGCTTTAAAACACTGCCAGTTTGAAGGAATTAAAATTCAAGAAATAAACGAAACCATTAGGTGTTTTGAGTGGAAAAACAAAGGTGAAAAGGTGCTGCTAGCGCATGGTTGGAGCGGAAGGGGTACACAGCTTTACGCAATCGCAGAAAGCCTACACAAAAACGGCTATCGAGTAATTTCTTTCGACGCGCCCGCACATGGAAAATCTACTGGCAAAATCACCAACATGCTTCAATGGGGTGCTGCCATAAAAACCCTAAACAATCGGTATGGCCCATTTGACATTTACATTGGGCATTCACTTGGCAGCATGGCTGTTTTAAAGTATTGTGAAGGAGATATACATGTTAAAAAAATCATCACGATTGGTTCTGGAGACCAAATGCGCACGATTTTTGATAATTTTATCATGTCAGTGGGCTTAAAGCCCAGAACATCCAAACGTATGAAGGCCTATTTTGAAGAAAAATACAACGTCAACATCAATGAATATGATGCGAGCCATGTGGTGCGAAATCAACAAACACCAACACTGATTATTCACGATGAAGATGATCAAGATATTGACGTAAGTTGTGCCAAAAGCATACACGATCAACATCCCAACGCCTCCCTATTGATTACCAAAGGACTTGGGCATCGTAGAATTCTACGTGACCAAAAGGTTATTCAAAAAATAGTATCATTTATTCAAGCATCATGAAAACACTAACGTACCCCTTCTTGTTTTTATGCCTCTTTTTAAGCCTAAAGGCATGTGCGCAAGAACGTGCAAAACAAAAAGGAACAGAAACCGCTCAAGACATGAAAAAAACAGACGCATACTGGAAAGACAAACTAAATCCCGAAGCCTTTAGAATATTACGCCAAAAGGGAACAGAATACCCGCATACAGGCGAATACAACCT
>JBDQNA010000162.1:0-2542 GCA_040261965.1 Flavobacteriaceae bacterium | reverse complement strand
GTTTCGATCAACACCTTCTTTGCCCGGCTGGGCATAGCGGGGTGCTTGATTGGTGGGGCTTTTAAAGTGCCAGTTACCACGTCCGCCCATGCCGCCAGGCACCACAATTACGTCTGATTCAGAAGTAATTTCAGCTATTTGTTCACCCGTTTCGTTGTCTTTGACAATGGTTCCCAAAGGAACAGGGATAATCATATCATCCCCATCTGCACCTGTACTCCTACTCTTACTTCCATGTCCGCCGTGCGCTGCTTTAAAATGACGCTTATACTTAAAATTAACAAGTGTCCACAAATTCTTATCGCCACGAACAATTACATGTCCACCTCGTCCGCCGTCGCCGCCATCTGGACCGCCTTTTGTTATGTATTTTTCCCTATGAAAGTGCGTAGAGCCCTTGCCTCCGTTGCCAGAAGTAACATGTATTTTAACATAATCTACAAAGTTACCTTCTGTCATTACAATTGATCAACAATACGTGTTAGGTGGTCTGCTATCGCTTCTATGGATCTTGATCCATCTATAGAGTGAAACTTTTCTTGAGCTGTATAATAGGCTATTAGCGGAGCAGTTTTTGCATTGTATTCTGCAAAGCGATTTCGAATTTTTTCCTCGTCTTGGTCATCTGCACGACCACTGTCTATTCCACGAGTCAATAAACGGCTTACCAATATATCCTCATCGACATCTAGCGCTAAAGTAGCGGCTATTGCCATGTTCTTTTTGGATAAAAAGCCATCTAGAGCTTCGGCCTGTGAAATAGTTCTAGGAAAACCATCAAAAATAAAACCGGCAGCGTCGGGTTGCTTGTCTACTTCACTCTCGAGCATTTGGATGGTAACCTCATCAGGCACCAAGTCACCCATGTCCATATACTGCTTGGCCATAACACCAAGCGGCGTTTGATTTTTAATGTTATATCTAAAAACATCCCCTGTGGAGATGTGAATCAAATTAAAATGATCTCTTAAAAAAACAGCTTGGGTTCCTTTTCCTGCTCCAGGTTTACCAAACAAAATAATGTTCTTCATGGTTGTTGTTTTCATTGCAAAGATATTCTATTTTAATCAGGAAGACTATCGATGTGCAACATTGTGGAATATCCTTACCTTTGTGCGGATAATGCAACAGTATATATCTTCAAATTTATCCATAGGCATCTTAGGTGGCGGACAGCTAGGCAAAATGCTTACCGATATAACGCGCAAATGGGATATCCGCACCCATATTCTTGACTCCAATGCGGGTGCACCCGCAAAAAACAGCTGTTACCGATTTGTTCAAGGGGATTTGATGGACTATGAAACAGTGCTAAACTTTGGAAAAGAAGTTGAGGTACTTACCATTGAAATTGAACATGTTAATATTGATGCCCTGTATGAGCTAGAGAAAGCTGGTGTTTTGATTTATCCAAAACCAGCAACGCTTGACATCATTCAAAACAAACAAACACAAAAAGCTTTTTTTGAACAACAAAAACTGCCAACTGCCCCTTTTATTTCCTGTGAAAACAAAAAAGAGCTATTAGAACATCTTACAAACGGCAGCTTTAACTTTCCTTTCATTTGGAAAGCCGCCCGTTTTGGTTATGACGGTTTTGGTGTAAAAAAAATTGACAATAAAGCAGCTATTAATGCTTTGCCTGACAACCCGTGTATTATAGAGACACTTGTTCCAATTAAGCAAGAAATAGCCATCATTGCAGCCAGAAACCCTGATGGCGAAATTGCACTTTACCCTCCTGTGGGCATGGCGTTTCACCCAGAAGCTAATCAAGTAGAATATGTCTATTTCCCAGCCGATATTAGCAAGGAAATTGCGCAAAAAGCACATGACATTACCCATAAGTTGGTTAGCGCTTGGGAACATGTAGGCTTGTTGGCAGTTGAGTTTTTTGTTGATCAAGAGAACAACGTCCTGATAAACGAAGTAGCACCACGACCCCACAACAGCGGTCACCTTACCATAGAAGGTGCCAATACTTCCCAATTTGAGCAGCACATACGCGCTATACTTAATGCGCCACTTGGTGAAACAAGATTTCACGAGCCCGCCATTATGGCCAATGTGGTTGGTCCACAAGCGTTGATCGGTCCTTTTGTCTATCAAGGAATCGATCATGTTCTAAATACCTCACAAGCTGCACTGCACATTTATGGAAAGAAAACAACCAAACCGCAACGAAAAATGGGACATATTACCCTCACAGGTGCAGATTTAAATGTTATTTTTAAAAAAATTAAAGACTTAAAAGCAAAACTTAAACTTAAAGCGAATTAACATGAAAGTAGCCGTTATCATGGGAAGCAAAAGCGACCTACCCGTAATGCAAGACGCCATTGACACCTTGGCTCTTTTTGAAATCGAAACGCATGTTGATATTGTATCTGCACATAGGACTGCCGATAAAATGATGTCCTTTGGAAAATCAGCACACGAAAACGGTATTGACGTTATCATTGCTGGAGCTGGTGGAGCAGCACACCTTCCTGGTATGGTGGCTTCAATTAGTCCATTACCCGTAATTGGAGTTCCTGTTAAG
>JBDQNA010000001.1:0-24280 GCA_040261965.1 Flavobacteriaceae bacterium | reverse complement strand
TTCCACAAGGTCATGAAGTAGCTTATTTTGCCTCAGGATGCTTCTGGTGTGTCGAAGCTGTCTTTGAGCAGGTTTCAGGCGTTCACGAGGCCATTTCGGGCTATGCAGGTGGAACAACCAAAAACCCCACATACAATCAGGTGGTTAGGGGTAGAACAGCACATGCAGAGACTACAAAAGTGATTTATGACAAAGAGGTCGTGTCGTTTGAAACTTTAGTAACCGTGTTTTTTGGCTCACATGACCCCACTACACTAAACCGTCAAGGGCCAGACAGAGGAACGCATTATCGGTCCATAGCTTTTTACAAAACAGCAGAAGAAAAAGAAGTTATAGAAAAAAGTATTCAACGATTAACGGTTGCCAAACGCTACTCCGACCCTATTGTTACTGAAGTGAAAAAGTTTGATGTATTTTATCAAGCTGAGGACTACCATCAAGACTATGAAAAGAACAATCCTAACAATCCTTACATAAAAGCTGTATCTAAACCCCGTGTGAGTGCCTTTTTACAAAATTATCCCGAGTTAATTAAATCGGATTTGGAATAAAACGCAAGTACAGCTTGGCGAATAGCCAACCACCCAGGGTACCAAAACAGGTTCCGCTGATAACATCAAGTGGATAATGCACACCTATATAAATGCGGCTGTACGCAACCAAGGCTGCTACCACAAATAGCCAACGGAGCCGTTTAAAATGTCGTGCGGAAAGCACCACAAAGAAAGTAGCCATAGCAAAAGAGTTTGAGGCATGTCCAGAAAAATATCCATACTTACCCCCACAGCCTGGTTTAACCTGACGCATGATATCAGATAGCCCAGCCTCATGACAAGGGCGTAAACGTTTAAACCCGTCTTTAAATAGATTGGTTACTTGGTCCGTGAAAGTAATAAGCAGTGTAATGACCAATAACATCCATAGTGTGTTTTTCCAACCTAACCGTTTGCTCATAACAGCAGTGAGTATGGCATAAAGACCTATAGTATATCGTTTGTCTGTAACCGTCATCCAGAAGGCATCAAAAGGTTCGGAGCCCAGACTGTTAAGCCATAAAAAGAGTTCTTGATCCCAAAGCAGCAAGGAGTCCATCAGTCGGTATATTTGTTTACTTCATTATCATAGAATTCTGTTGCGCGTTCAATCCACAAGGCAACTTCTTCTGTAGCACTTTCTTTGTCCTCTTTAGCAAAGGTTTCCCACCATTCGAGTTCGTCATTGGCCAAGTTTAATATAAAGCGTGGAAACTGTGTGTGTACTACAAAAACAGCATCGGGGTGTTCTGCATTATCTGCAAGTAAAAATGTTGGAATAGTATCAGCCATGTGAGCGTATTAGTTTATTAGATAAATACCTAAAGCGAAGATACAACAACAATGAAGATACCACCAGACCAAGGCATAGGCCAATCCACACACCTCTTGCGCCCATATTTACTTCTACACTCAAGTAAAGCATAATAGGTACACCTATGAGTCCATATGCCAAAAAGGTAATCCAAGTGGGAATACGAACGTCCTGTAACCCCCTTAAACTCCCCAAAGCGACCACTTGGGCGCCATCGAAAATTTGAAAAAAAGCAGATATAAACAACAGTGATCCTGCTAGTTCTGCAACTGCAAATGTGTCTAAACCGGTAGTTGAGTCAAGATATAACCAAGGAAGCCATTCGTTAAAAGCAACAAAGAAAGCTGCGAAAAGGACATCCAACAGTAGTGTGAGCAAGAACACAGATAAAGCAATACGTTTCAATTCACCAAAAGCCTTAAAACCCTTTTGGTTTCCTACACGAATGGTTGCTGCTACACTTAGTCCCATGGCGACCATAAAGGTCATGGAAGATAGGTTGAGCGCAATCTGATTGGCTGCTTGGGCATCTTTGCTTAAAAATCCACATACCCAGATGGCAAAAGTAAAAAAACTGACCTCGAAAAACATTTGAAGAGATGAAGGCAAGCCCAAGTGCAACAAGTGGTTTAATTCTTTTTTATACAGTTGTTTGGGAACCAACTGCCGTAGAATTGCAGCTGTTCTGGGATCGCGATAGAGTAATATGATTACAAAAACCAACATGGTCACTCTGGATGCTAAAGTACCCACAGCTGCTCCTGTAACACCCCATTTTGGAAATATCCATATCCCAAAAATGAGAACATAGTTGATAATGACATTTACGACATTGGCCAATACCGTAGCATACATGGAATAGCGGGTTAGCGACATACCGTCTGAAAACTGCTTAAATGCTTGAAAAATAACAAGAGGCAATAAGGAAACAGCCACCCAGTTTAAGTAGGGAAAAGCCAATGCAACTACCTCGGGTTCTTGTCCCATTTGGAACAACAGCGGCTTAGCTATATAAACACCTAGAAAAAGAACGACACCTAGAATGATACAAAGTCGCAACCCCTCGTGCAATACCTTTTGAAGGGCATGGGCGTTTTGTTTGGCATCAGCTTCAGCAATAAGTGGTGTAATGGCTGTTGAAAACCCAATACCGATGGACATGGCGATAAAAACAAAGCTGTTTCCTAGAGAAATGGCTGCCAATTCGGTAGTTCCCAATTGCCCTACCATGATGTTATCGACAAATTGCACCAAAGTGTGCCCTACCATACCTAACATTACAGGCCAAGCAAGGCGTAAGTTGGTTTTAAATTCTTTGGTGTATTGTTGGAGCATCTTTGAGGTTGTTACCGCGCAAAAGTATTGTCAGATGGTACAGCTAGTCCATACATATCATATAAATATATGAGCGAAGTCATGGTTGCAGCACCAAGTTCAAGTTCTCTCTTGTTTACGGCGTCAAAGGAGTCGTTTTCAGCATGATGGTGATCAAAATAGCGCTGGGAGTCAGGACGAAGACCCGCCAATACATTGTATTTGTTTTTTAGAGGTCTGATGTCAGCACCGCTTCCACCCTGCTCAAAATAGTGAATTAAGTACGGCTTAAACAAGGGCTTCCAGGACTCAACTTGTGCAAATTCCTCGTCAGAACAATTAAATGAAAAACCACGTGGCGTAAAACCGCCTGCATCAGATTCAAGAGCAAAAATATGCCGTTCTCCTGTCAACAGTGCATTGTCGGCATAGGCATTCCCTCCTCTAAGTCCGTTTTCCTCGTTCATAAATAACACGACTCGTATGGTACGTTTTGGTTTATAACCCGTAGCTTTAAACAAACGCAGCACCTCCATAGACTGCACCACTCCTGCACCATCATCGTGAGCACCATCCCCTAGATCCCAAGAATCCAAGTGACCGCCTACAACGATAATTTCATTTGGAAATTCACTTCCTGTAATCTCGCCAATAACATTATGTGACCAGACATCGGGGTAGGTTTTGCATTGTTGACGAAATAAGAATTTGAGATTGGGTTCAAGTTTCAAAAGCTTACTTAATTTTTCAGCTGCATTGGTGCTTATAGCAGCTGCAGGTATGCGTTTAGATACATCTTGATCTCCATAGCTCATGGCTCCTGTATGGGGAAGGTCGTCGAAGCGTAAATTCATTGATCGAACAATAACTCCGACAGCGCCGTATGCACTCGCTTCTTTAGCTCCACTATAACGTTGATCCACACAACCTGAATATGCCTGAAAAGTACTGATAAGATCAGCTTGCATGGGACGATTAAAGAAAACGATTTTTCCTTCAATTTGCGCTCTACCCAAGGCTTTGAGCTCCTCAATACCTTGCACCTCAACAACAAAAGCCTTTAGTCCAACAGAAGGAGTCGCAACAGAACCACCAAGGGCAGTTATAGGTACATTAAAGGTTACGCCAGGTGCTGTTTCGATAAGCGCAAATTCTTTTGCACCCCTCACCCACTTGGGGACTTTAACAGCTTGTAAATAAACACGATCCAGACCCATTGCCTCCAATTCTGCTTTGGTCCAAGCTACGGCACGCTCTGCACCCAACGAACCAGACAAACGACTGCCTATGCGATTGGTTAAATAATCTAACCACTCATAAGCGTGTCCGTCCAACAATGAAGTGTCAAAAAATGTTTTGAGTTGTTGCTTTTCAGATGTATTGGGTTGAGCGTATAGCGCAACACTTAAAAAGAGAAAAAAAATGTTTTTTAGCATTGTGGTATTTATATAAGGGTATATGTTGACACATCTTGTGCGGATATTTGATGTCCACCCAAAATATGTAATCGCTCGATAAAATTACGCAATTGCCTAATATTCCCTGTCCAATCCATTTTTTGCAGCGCAACAACAGCCTCAGTAAGAAGTTCCTTTTTTGGTATTAAAAGGGATAAGAAATGATCTGCTAAAAGAGGAATATCATCTCTTCTATTGTTCAGTGCAGGCACATGAATTTCTATCACAGCCAATCGATGGTATAAGTCTTCACGAAAGCGATTTTGAGCAATCTCTTCTTTAATGTTTTTATTTGTAGCTGCAATAACACGAACATCCACAGCAATGGTTTTTGCACTTCCAACCCGTTGAATTTTATGCTCTTCCAAGGCGCGCAAGACTTTGGCTTGCGCAGCAAGACTCATGTCTCCTATTTCATCTAAAAACAGCGTGCCGCCTTGTGCCTGCTCAAAAGTTCCTTTGCGATCTTTGTGTGCAGAGGTAAAAGCACCTTTAATATGCCCAAAAAGTTCACTTTCTATAAGCTCTGTGGGAATTGCAGCACAATTCACTTCTACAAAAGGGGCGCTGGCACGATTACTTTTAAAGTGCAATGCTCTTGCAACCAATTCTTTACCACTGCCATTAGGGCCTTGAATCATAACCCGCGCCATGGTTGGCGCTACTTTTTCAACCATGTTGTGAATGGTTTGAATGGCTTCTGAATTTCCAATCATCGTATACTGCTTAGGAACAGCAATACTTTTGACCTTTTTATTTGGTGAAGTGTCTCTTTGAAGCGCAGCATTGACCGTCTGTAGCAGGTGGTTTAAGTCAGGTGGTTTTGATATATAATCATAAGCACCCATACGCATTGCCTTTACGGCAGTTTCTAAATCCCCGTGACCTGATATCATCACTACTGCTGATTGTGGAGATACGTTTTGAATATGCTCCAGTACCTCAATTCCATCTTTTTTAGGCATTTTAATGTCACATAATATAAGGTCATATGTCTGGGTATCCACCTTTGATATGGCTTCTACTCCGTCGGCGGCCTCGCTTATGTTGATGTTTTTGTCAACATCAATAAGTATCTTATGCAATACACGACGAATATTTGCCTCGTCCTCTACAATTAAAATTTGTGCCATTTAGTTGGATGTATGTATTACGCGTTGTGGGAAAGGTATCTCTATGTCGTTAATTCTCAATGCTTTTTCAATAGCAAACCTAATATCAGACTTAATCATGGCGCCTTTGAATGCGTTTTCAGTAAATACAATCAACGTAAAATCTAGACTGCTGTCTCCAAAATCTTGAAACAACAGTATGGGATCTTTTTTCTTTGTAGCATCTGGGTGCTGAGTCGCAATTTCCAATACTACTTTTTTGAATTTTTCCACGTCAGTGCCATAAGCAACACCCACATTTATAGATTCCCCAGTGACTTTATCGTTCTCCGTCCAATTAAAAAGAGTTGTAGTCAAATACTTGTGGTTGGGAATGACCAGTACCTTATTGTCACGAGTAACAGCTCTAGTGGTACGCAGAGTTATATTCTCAACACGTCCAACCTTTCCGTCAAGCTCAATAATATCGCCTACGTGAACGGTTTGATCTATTAAAATAAAGATACCCGAAATGATATCTTGAAAAAAGGTCTGCAAGGCAAAACCAACGCCTACCAATAAGGCAGCTGATGCGGCTAAAAGCGCATTTAGGTTGACACCTGCATTTTGCAAAGCAAGCAACACAATTACCGTATAAAGCGAATAGTTAAAGAATGAAAAGACAGGTTTGAATTTTCCTTTGCGTTCATCGGATAATTTGCGTGTTAGTATTTTGCGCACAAAGCGCATGGTAAAGTATAAGGCAATGATCAGTAAAACCATAACCAAAAAGGAACCGACACTCATTTGAGCATCGCCTATACCAATATTATATTGAAAGATTGATTTGATTTTTTCCATACTCTAATATAGACAAAATACTTGCTAAAAAAAGAAAACCCACCCTCAAAAAGAGGGTGGGAAAAAATTGCTATGAAAAAGAAAAATAACTATAGATAAATCTATCGTTAGTCCAAATATATAAACTTTATGAATACAAAACCCATAAAATCATGAAAACATGTCTTTTACCTTATCAAAAAACGATTTATGACTTGATCTTGGGTTGGGTTTAAAATTGTCGTGTGTGGCCTGTTGCTCAAAAAACTGTTTTTGTTCTTTTGTCAGCTGCTCCGGAGTCCAAACATTGATATGAACCAACGTATCTCCTGTACCATAGTGGTTAAGACTCGGGATACCTTTGCCTTTCAAGCGCAATATTTTACCTGATTGTATTCCAGCCTCTAATTTGATACGCACAGAGCCTCCGACAGTATCAATTTCTTTGTAGGTACCCAATACAGCTTCAGATAAGGAAATATACAAATCAAAATGAAGGTTGTTGCCCTCACGCTTGAGCGTGGGGTGGTCCTTAACCGTGATTTGTACGATCATATCTCCAGAAATTCCTTGACCATGCGCTTCATTTCCTTTACCAGAAACCTTTAGCTGCATGCCATCCTCAACACCTGCAGGAATTTTAATAGATACCGTTTCTTCTTCAGATATCATACCATAACTGTCAGCTCCTGACGGTCGATGACGAAGGGTTTGTCCAGCACCATTACAAGCAGTACATGTTGTAGCAGACTGCATACGACCCAATATAGTATTGGTAATACGCATGGTTTGACCTGAACCTTGACAGGTTTTACAGGTCGCATAACTAACACCGGGTGCTTGTTTTTTGCGTTTTACTTTAATCTTCTTTTCAACACCAAGCACCATATCTTCGAGAGTTAAGCTTACCCTAACACGAAGGTTGGTCCCCTTGGTGCGGCGCTGTCCGCCTCCGCCAAAGCCACCAAAGCCACCACCAAAAGCACTACCAAAAATATCCCCAAACTGACTGAAGATATCGTCCATATTCATGCCGCCACCACCAAAACCTTGGCTGCCATCAAATGCGGCATGACCGTAATTGTCATACTTGGCGCGTTTTTGTTCATCACCTAACACTTCATACGCCTCTGCTGCAGCTTTAAATTTCTTTTCAGCTTCCGCATCCCCAGGGTTTTTATCGGGGTGGTGGGCAATCGCTTTTTTGCGATATGCTTTTTTAATTTCAGCAGCTGAAGCAGACTTGCTGACGCCTAGTATGTCGTAATAATCTTCTTTCATAGCTATTGTGCCACCACTACCTTGGGGTAGCGGATAATTAAATCGCCAAGTTTATATCCAGAAGCTACAACATCAATAATACTACCTTTTGGGTGATCATCTGAAGCGGGCAATTGGGTTATGGCTTCATGAAGTTCAGCATCAAAAACTGCCTTGGGCTCAATCTCCATCTTGGTTAGACCTTGCTGTTTTAAGGTGTCAAAGAATTTGTTGTAAATAAGTTGAATGCCTGTGAGCTTATCATCTGCTTTATCTAGTTCGGAAAGCGCACGCTCAAAATCGTCTAAAATAGGCAGCAGTGCTACCATGACTTCTTGAGAAGCTGTTTTGAACAGCTCGATTCGTTCTTTGGCTGTGCGTTTTTTATAGTTTTCAAACTCGGCAAACAACCGTAAAAACTTGTTATTCTCCGCTTCTAAAGCTTCTTGAGTTTCAAGAAGTTCGTTGCGCTCAACAACGGGTTCTTGTGCCTCTTGCTTTTCCTCTTTTTGTGCTGTTTTTTTTTCCTTTTTGGCAGCCATAATTGTTTTTGAATTATGTGGCAAAAGTACTGCCAAAAAAACTTCTATGTCAAAATGACACTACTTTTTTGAATTAAGGGGTAATAAATCTTGAAGCGCCTCTTGAATTGACGGGAAAACAAAAGAAAATCCTTGTTCTTGCACGTGTGCGCTGGAAACACGAATACTATCAAAAAGTATGCTGGCCATTTTCCCCATTGCCATCTTAATTAAAAAAGCAGGTATGCCAGGCAACCATTGGGGCATTTTGTATTGCCTTGAAATAGCCTTGACCAACTGTTTTTGAGTCACTGGATTTGGGGAGACACCATTATAGGTTCCAGGATGATTCATTGCAAACATAAACAATTGAACCAAGTCTTGAATGTGAATCCAAGACTGCCATTGCTTTCCAGAACCAAACCATGCGCCCAAACCAAATGAAGCAGGTGTTGCTAATGGGATTAGTGCGCCTCCAGAACGCGCCAAGACTAAGCCAATTCTTATTATACTAATGTGCGTAACATAAGGCGCTATTGCCGCTACTTGTTGTTCCCAGGCAGCCACAACCTCACCTGTAAAGGAATCCGAAACTTTGGTTTCATTCTCATTATAGGTTTTATCAAAAGCTGAAGGATAAAGACCAACGGCAGATGCGCTTATAAAATGTGTAACCCTGTGATTGGGTTTGTTTTTGAGCGCATTTTGAATGAGCTGGGTTCCGTTAATGCGGCTATCTAAAATAGCTTTTTTATTTTTTTTTGTCCAGCGTTGATTGACTTTGGCACCTGCCAAACTGATGATTACATCAACTCCATCAAGTGCTTTTCCGTCTAAAATACCCTTGCTAGGACTCCAATAGTGTGTTTTAATACGGGCTGAAACAGGTTTTGAATGCTTGCTTGTAGAGAGTGTTGAAATGCGATAATCCCTTTGTTCCAAGGCATATATGAGCGATCTACCAACCAATCCACTAGCACCTGTTATGAGAATATGCATCTTTTTTTTGGTAAATTTAAGCTACCTAGAATTGTGCACCCAAGATTTTTATACTTTTGTTGTGTGAACTCATCAATACACATAACACCCTCAACAGCATCTAAAATAGATACCGTTGATTTTAGCAATCTTACATTCGGATCTACTTTTTCGGATCACATGTTTGTTTGCGACTATCGTGACGGTCAATGGCAGACCCCAAAGATTGTACCTTATGCACCCATGGAACTTTCTCCTGCTGCAAGTGTTTTACACTACGGTCAAGCTGTATTTGAGGGCATGAAAGCATTCAAAGATGATCAGGGCAGTGTTTGGTTGTTTAGACCTGATCAGAACGCAAAGCGCATTAATAAGTCTGCCGAACGCCTTGCGATACCACAATTTCCAGAAGCCCTTTTTCTAGATGGCATGAAACAGCTCATTACTCTTGACAAGGCGTGGGTAAAAGCAGGAAAAGGAAATTCGTTATATGTGAGACCATTTGTTTTTGCTTCTCAAGCAGGGGTTCAAGCATCTGCTGCAACCGAATATCGTTTTATGATTATTTGTGCACCGGTAAGCAGTTATTATGGTGGTGAGGTTCGTGTAAAAATTGCAGATCATTACAGTCGCGCCCCTCAAGGCGGTACAGGCTATGCTAAGGCAGCTGGTAACTATGGAGGTCAATTCTACCCAACCCAATTGGCAAAAAGCGAAGGATACCAACAAGTAATATGGACTGATGCTGCCACTCACGAATATATCGAAGAGGCTGGCACCATGAATTTATTCTTTCGCATTGGTGACACCCTAATTACGGCGCCAATAAGTGACAGTATTTTAGATGGTGTTACAAGAAAGAGTATTTTGGATTTAGCAAAGCATTTAGGATTAAAAACAGAAGTGCGCATGCTTCGTGTTGCTGAACTTATTGAAGCATCAAAATCTGGTACCCTACTTGAGATTTTTGGTAGCGGTACGGCCGTAGTAGTCCAAACCATTGAAGGTTTTGGCTACAAAGGAGAAAAATTTGAAACTCCACTGCCAGAAAATAGCTATGCCCTTATGTTAAAGGAAAAATTGATGGATATTCAATATAACAATACTGAGGATCCATTTCATTGGCGCTATAAAGTTTGTGACTAGTCCAAAAACTGATTTAAATCTGGACGCCTGTAATTAGGCCCCTTCATTACCTTACCATCTTCCCTATAAATAGGCTTGCCATCTACGCCAAGTTTGCTCATGTTACTGTCCTGAATTTCTGCAAAGACATCTTCAATTATGTGTTGCATGCCGTGTGTAAGTATGGTGCCACATAATATATAGAGCATGTCACCAAGGGCATCGGCCACTTCAACCAAGTCATTGCTATTTGCTGCTTCAAGGTATTCTTCGTTCTCCTCTGCCATCAATCTGTGGCGTAAATTTAATATGTGTTTGGCTGTTGTAGCTGTTGGCTTTTGAGCGACTCCTACCCCAAAGGCTTTGTGAAATGCCGCTACTGCATCAAGTTGGTCTTGCATTTTTTTATAATTTCGCTAAAAATAACATTATGTTCAGCAACGGTCAATTGATTTTTGCCCTTTTTTTTATTGTAAGCTTCACTTTCGTCATTATATATAGCTACAAAAAGGACAAACAAAAAAGTAAAAAATATTTTAAAGGAAGTTTTTGGGTGTTGATAGGCTTTTTAATTTTTGTCAGCTTACTGGTAGGTGTTAAAAGCATCGTGTAGCATGAATATGATTTCTTTCTTACTCGTTTTTCTAGGTGGGGGGCTTGGAAGCCTTTTTAGATATAGTATAGGACTCTTGATAAAGCCCATATCTCCTCAGTTACCTTTGGCAACACTTATCGCAAATATAATAGGGTGTTTGTTGTTGGGCTTACTTATGGGTTTTCTCAGCACAAAGTCTTCTGTATCCAATACGCAGCATATGTTATTGGCTGTTGGCTTTTGTGGCGGCCTGACTACCTTTTCCACTTTTACATTAGAGAACATGCGCTTTATTGAGCAAGGCCAGCTTTTCAACTTCTTTATTTACAGTATTGGCACTTTTACGCTAGGAATGGCCTGTATATATGCTGGAATGTTATTGCATAAGCAGTTTTAGCAACACTATAAACAAAAAAAGCATATAAATTTTATTATACCCCTATTTTAATGGGGTTAATATTATTTTTTATATAAATATATACACTTACCCCCTAATTTAATAAGGGGGTAAACACTAATTAGTATACTTTTGGCTCATTATTAATTCAAAATAAATAATTAACTAAACATTACATTATGAAAAATAATTTATCATCTATTTTAACGTTTTCAGCTCTTGTAGCTTTTTTAGTATTCGGAGGAATGACTACTGTACAAGCCCAAGAGGAGTCAACATTCAGTGTTTCTGGTACCGTTGACTCTTATTACAGGAGTAGTGAGTATGCTCCGGGTACTTCTTTTGCTAACCTAAACGGCTTTTCGCTTGGTATGGCTAACATTGTACTTTCTTATGAAGGAGAGAAATCAGGTTTTGTTGCTGATTTGGTGTATGGACCAAGAGGTGCAGATGCCGTTTTTGGTTCTTCAGGATCTTCAAGTATTGTTAATCAATTATATGTATATTATAATGTAAGCGATAGCTTCACGTTGACACTTGGTAACTTCAATACTTTCTTAGGATATGAAGTAATTTCTCCTGCTGCTAACTTTAACTATTCTACATCATACATGTTCTCTTACGGACCTTTCTCACACACAGGTTTAAAAGCTGATATTGCGCTTTCTGATGATGTTTCTTTAATGCTTGGTGTACTCAATACTACAGACGCTACAGAATCTCAACCAACGGGTGATGACTATATGTTTGGTGCTCAATTGGGTCTATACGGACAATACCTAAACTTATTGACTGGACAAGGTGCTACGCAGTTTGATTTTACAGGTGGTCTTGATATTTCAGACAGTTTCTTCTTAGGCATAAACGCAACTACTTACGAGGATGATGCTATTGAGTTCTCTGGTGTTGCACTTTATCCACAAGTTGCTTTATCTGACGCATTCACACTTGGTGGAAGATTTGAGGCTTTTACTGAAAATGGTGCTTTAGGTGCTTTTGGTGATGGCGACAATACTTCTATCACACTTACTGGAAGCTTCACTTCTGGAAATATGACTATTAAGCCAGAATTTAGAGTTGACACTGCATCAGACGCATACTACATGGATGCTGACGGAGCAACAGATAGCCTATCTTCATTCGTATTGGCAGCTATTTATTCTTTCTAATTAAATTTTAATCACAATAATTTAAGATATGTCATTATTAACTACAATACCAAACATCATTACGTCTTCAGTAGCTGTTGACGCAAATGAAGACTTTACAATATTGTGGATTCTTTTATCTGGAATTCTTGTTTTCTTCATGCAAGCAGGATTTACGCTAGTAGAATCTGGATTAACACGTGCTAAAAACGCAGCTAATATTGCCATGAAAAATTTCATGGATATCAGCGTAGGAACGATTAGTTTCTGGGCGCTAGGTTACGGGCTTATGTACGGAACTAAGGATGCATCTGGTTTCCTTTCTATCAGTGATATATGGATGAATCCAGGGGCTGGTGCTCACGATGTATTCTTCCAGACGGTATTTGCTGCAACTGCAGCCACGATCGTTTCTGGAGCTGTAGCAGGAAGAACTAAATACAGCACTTACATTATATTCACATTATTCTTAACAGCTTTCATTTACCCTATTTCTGGTGGATGGCAGTGGTATGGAGACGGTGCTTGGTTAGCTGACCTCGGATTCATCGACTTCGCAGGATCTTCAATTGTTCACTCTGTTGGTGGATGGGCGGCTTTATGTGCTGCATGGATGGTAGGTCCAAGATTTGGAAAATATAAAGATGGAAAAGTCAATGCTATTCCAGGAAGTAACCTTTTATTAGGAACTTTAGGTGTATTTATCCTTTGGCTAGGATGGTTTGGCTTCAACGGTGGTTCTCAACTTGCTTGGGGAGGTGACGACTCAATTGCTGCTTCAGCTGTTGTTATGGTTACCAACATTGCTGCTGCTGCTGGTGCACTTGGCGCATTGTTTACATCTTGGTTATACCTTGGGAAACCTAGTTTATCCCAAACATTAAACGGCGCAATTGCTGGTTTGGTTGCCATTACTGCAGGTTGTGGTAATATGACATTTGAAGGTGGTTTCTTGGCTGGTTTAGTTGGTGGTATTATTGTGGTATTCTCCATTGAGTTTATTGAGAAAAAACTTAAGATTGATGACGCTATTGGAGCTGCTTCTGCACATGGTGTAGTTGGTGCTTGGGGTACGCTCGTTATAGGTCTTTGGGGCGTTGATGGCGCAACAGGAATTGGCTTATTAAACGGTGGTGGTGCTTCTCAACTTGGCATTCAAGCGATAGGAGTTGCTGCATACGGCGCTTGGGCGGTGATCACTTCTTTAATTGTTTTGTACGTACTTAAAGTAACTATTGGAATACGTGTTTCAAAAGAAGACGAGTTAAAAGGCCTAGATATGGCAGAACACGGAGAGCTTGCTTTCAACAGCGATCTAAATCCATAAAAATTTTTAAACTTAATTTAGTTAGTAGTTAGTTTGTTAATTAGATAGTTTATAATGTGAAAGGGATTGAGTCTACTCAATCCCTTTATTTTTATTATACTTGCGCCTTAATTATTTAAAAATGAAAAAAATAGAAGCACTCATCCGAAAAACGCAGTTTGAGGATGTAAAAAACAAACTCCACGAAGCTGGGGTTACATTTTTCAGTTATTGGGATGTAACTGGCCTTGGGAATGAAAATAAAGGGCGTGTATATAGAGGAGTATCCTATAGTACTTCCGCTATTGAACGCAGAATGCTCTCAATAGTGGTAAATGACGACTTTGTTGAGCCGGCTGTACAGGCCATTATCGAAGCTGGTGGGACGGGAAACATTGGTGATGGAAAAATATTTGTTCTCCCCGTTGAGGAAGCCTACCGCATTAGAACGGGCGAAAAAGGCAGATACACTTTAAACTAAACAAACATTAATGGACACTGCACTATTTACTGCTAACAATGTATGGATGATGATCTGTACAGCACTCGTATTTTTTATGCACATGGGCTTCTCGCTACTTGAAGCAGGGCTGACACGTCAAAAAAATACCGTTAACATTTTATTCAAAAACTTTTTTGTTATTACCGCTGGGCTACTGCTGTATGCACTCGCTGGTTTTAACCTCATGTACCCCGGTTTTGAAGAAGGAGCTACTGGCTTTTTTAAATTTGCTGGGTGGGGTATTGCTCCACCTGAAGGAGGCATGACTGCTACTTATGCAAGTGGTGGTTATACTTGGTGGACAGATTTCTTGTTTCAAGGGATGTTTGCTGCCACTGCTGCTACCATCATTTCTGGAGCTGTTGCAGAACGCATCAAGCTAGAGGCCTTTTTTGTAATAGCCATATTATACGTTGGGATTATATACCCTATCGTAGGTTCATGGCAATGGGGAGGCGGATTTCTATCCCATTGGGGGTTTTATGACTTTGCGGGATCTACGCTTGTACACTCTGTCGGAGGATGGGCAGCGCTTATCACCATATACTTTTTGGGGGCACGTATTGGCAAATACAGCGCCGATGGAACTTCAAACCCAATTTTTGGCCACAATATGCCTTTAGCGGCTGGGGGGGTTCTTATCCTCTGGTTAGGCTGGTTTGGCTTTAATGGTGGCTCAGTATTATCTGCTGATCCTGCAACGACTTCATTGGTACTTGTGACCACAAGTTTAGCTGCAGCAGCAGGTGGGATTGTAGCTTCAATATTTTCACACATACTTTACAAAAACTATGATTTAACCATGTTTATGAATGGTGTTCTTGGTGGATTAGTTGCCATAACAGCTGGAGCAGATCAAATGTCGACAGGCGAAGCCATGATTATTGGCGGTATTGGCGGTATTATTGTTGTACTTGCCATCGCATTGCTTGAAAAACTAAAATTAGATGATCCGGTAGGCGCTATTGCCGTTCACCTTTTTGCAGGAATGTGGGGGACGCTTGCTGTAGGTATCTTTGGTAATATGGCTAGTGCCAAGCAGTTTATGCTACAACTCGCAGGAGTAGGTATTGTTGGTGCTTTCTGTGTTTTGAGTGCATTACTCATAGTGCTTGTTGTAAATGCAACAATAGGACTGCGCGTAACTAAAGAACATGAAATTGGAGGGCTTGACGATGCTGAACACGGCATGTCGGCTTATGCAGACTTTAGTGTTTCTAAAAAATAGCACAACAACTAATTAGCAACCTAAACCCGAGCGTTTTTTATAAACACTCGGGTTTGTTTTTTATGTATGTTTGCAGCAAAACAACATATGTACGCCATTACACTTGTTATTCAGTGTCCAGACAAGAAGGGAATTATTGCAGATGTAACTTCTTTTGTTTACCAACAAAAAGGAAACATCCAATACATTGACCAGTATGTTGACAGAGAAAATGGTGCTTTTTTTATGCGCCTTCAAGCCGAATTAGACGAACAACTATGTTCGTATCAAAATTTTGTTAGTCTGTTTGAAAACGAACTGGCAAACGAATACAACATGACTTGGAGTCACCAGCCACTACACTACAAACCGAAGATGGCTATTTTTGTATCAAAATACGATCATTGCCTTTATGATTTATTGGGACGTTATAAGTCTGGAGAACTCGCCGTTGAAATCCCCTTTATACTGAGCAATCACGAAGACTTAGCCTCAATAGCAAAAGCCTTTGACATCCCTTTTTTCCACACTCCAGTAACCAAAGAAACAAAAGCAGCTGCTACAATACAACAACTTGCGCTCTTGGCAAAACACAAGGTGGATTTTGTGGTTCTTGCGCGTTATATGCAAATCATACCTACAGATCTTATTGAAGCATACGGGAATAAAATTATCAACATTCACCACTCATTTTTACCTGCCTTTCCAGGAGCAAAGCCCTATCATTCCGCTTTCGAACGGGGCGTAAAGATCATTGGCGCTACCAGTCACTATGTTACAGAAGAACTGGATGCAGGACCAATTATTGAGCAGGGAGTGGCACACGTATCACACAACCATAGTGTTTCGCAATTAATTGCCAAAGGGCGAGATTTGGAAAAAATGGTATTGGCAAATGCCGTTAAGCACCACGTTGAGAAAAAGGTGCTTGTCTATGGAAACAAAACTGTGATATTTACCTAGTTAAGGGATTTCAGAAAACGCAGCGTTGTCGTATTAAAAAACGTAGGCTGTTCTACGTTAACAACATGTCCACAATCAGGGACTACAGTTATTCGCGATGTCTGGTGCATTGCAGCCAACTTTTGTATACTAGGCAGAAACATATAGTCTTCTTCTCCCATGACATAGAGCGTAGGAATGCCAACATCTACCTGTCTGAACAATCGAAGTAATGGCTTTAGTTCTGAAGTAAGCCTGTACCAACGTAAAAACTCTTTGTGATAAAGTTTTTTTGCCTCACGAACAAAAAGCAACCTAGACTCACGATGGTTTTTTTTAGGCATGATAATAAATGCAAAAAAACGATAGAGCCACAAGTAAGGTATCACCGACTTAACGATATTCCCCAGACGCATTAATATCTGTGATCTAAAATTAAGTTTCATAATTGCGCCGCCCATAATCATGCTCGAAACACGTTCAGGATGATTCTCTGCCAATTGACGAATCAATATAGTACCCAGAGAAATACCTATAAAATGGGAACTTTTAATCTTTTCATGATCTAAAACTTCAATAATATCATCAACAATACTATCGAAGGTATACCGCTTTTCAAAGGCGCGTTTAATAGTGGGTTTAGAATTCCCGTGACCACGAAGATCTAGCAACAATACATTGTAATGCTTGGCATAGTCGCGCACTTGTTTAAACCAAATAGACGAACTACCTCCTGCGCCGTGAACAAAGGTGACCCATTCAGAAGATGTTTGATGTATGAAGCGACTGTAATGCAGCATCAGGCGAGTAGTTTTTGCATTTGATTTTGAAGTGAAGCAGCAACTTTAGCAGCAGCAGTAACATAATCTTCACCCTTACTGGCATATAAAATCCCACGAGACGAGTTAACCAAAAGACCTATTTGTTTATTTGCACCATTTTCAAAAACATCTTTAAGGCTACCGCCTTGTGCACCAATACCTGGTATCAACAAAAATGCATCAGGTACTAATACTCTAATTTCTTTTAAATATTCTGCTTTAGTAGCGCCAACCACATACATAAGCCTATCGGCATTTTCATAGTTTAAAGAAGTGGTCAGTACTTCTTTAAATAATGGGGTTTCCGCATTTTTAGCTACTTGAAAATCATCAGCTCCATGATTAGAAGTCAAGGCCAATAAAATGGCATGCTTGTCTTTATATGTTAAGAAAGGTTCAACGGAGTCTTTACCCATATAAGGAGCTATGGTAATGGCGTCAAAGGGCATGGCTTCAAAAAAGGCCTTAGCATAGCGCAAAGATGTGTTGCCTATATCGCCACGTTTGGCATCAGCAATTGTGAATAAATCGGGATAGTGTGATTTAATATAATGTATGAGTTTAGACAAAGATGCATACCCCGTTTCGCCATAAGCTTCAAAAAATGCTGTATTTATTTTGACCGCTACGCAAAGGTGTTGCACTTCATCAACTATGGCCTTACAAAAATCAAAAAGGGGTTCTTCGCTTGAAGCAATAAACTGATTAGGCATTTTCTCTAGGTCAGGATCTAGACCCAAACACAAGAATGATTTTTTCAACTGAATTTGATTGTATAAATCTTGTCGTGTCATACTACAGCAATTCGTCTGAAAATTTGAGTTTCTCGGTATTTTGATAGAGTTGCATTTCATCAATCAGCTTTTGAATATCTCCATTGATGATATTTTGCAGATCATACAAAGTTAATCCAATGCGGTGGTCTGTGACACGTCCTTGTGGATAATTATACGTTCTTATTTTAGCAGATCGATCTCCAGAAGAAACCATACTTTTTCGTTTTTCTGAATCAGCAGCCTGCTTTTTGGCAAGCTCCATGTCATAGAGTCTTGAACGCAGTACCTTCAAAGCCTTTTCAAGATTCTTGTGAGAAGATTTTTGATCTTGGCAACTGACAATCATACCTGTTGGCTCATGATGCAATTTGATAGCAGAATAGGTTGTATTAACTGACTGACCTCCTGGGCCTGTTGAGGTAGTACGCTCAATTCTAATCTCAGACATATCGAGCTCTATATCAAACTCCTCCGCTTCGGGCAGTACCATAACAGTAGCTGCTGATGTATGAACACGTCCTTGGGTTTCGGTTTGTGGCACTCGTTGAACACGGTGAACTCCAGATTCAAACTTTAATGTCCCATATACGTGGTCTCCATTTACTTCAAAAATAATTTCTTTAAATCCACCAGAAGTACCTTCGCTCATATCCACAACGTTTACCTTCCAGCCCCTACCCTCACAATATTTCGTATACATACGGAACAAGTCGCCGGCAAAAATACTCGCCTCATCACCGCCTGTACCTGCACGAAGCTCCATCATAACATTTTTAACATCTTCAGGATCCTTGGGAATAAGCATAAAGCGAATTTCATCTTCAAGGGAAAGTAGTTTTTTTGAGGAAACATCCAATTCTTCTTTAGCCATTGCAAGCATCTCAGGATCCTTCTCTTCTGAAATAATGGCCTCTGCCTCATCCTTATTACCTAAAAGGCTTAGATATTCCGCACGTTTTTCCATCAATGCATTCAAATCCTTGTATTCACGATTCAAGGAAATGTATCGCTTCTGATCAGCGATAATATCAGGCTGAATGATAAGATCAGAAACCTCATCAAAACGTTGTTTTACAATCTGTAGTTTTTCTTGTAGCATGTACTATAAAGCAAAGGTACGCAACTCCAACCTAAAGCTGATATGTATATTGTCACGAATCTTGACAAGCATAAAGGCGGGAAGCGTAATATCAAATTCAGAAGGCTTAAAGTCAAAATCCCCTTCGAGCAACCAACCATCCTCTTTTTTAACCCAATTGGCAGTAGTTGTGAGGCGTATTGTTTTACCGTGAAATTTTAAATTCCCAGTTATGCTTAGGGTTTCGCCCTCTAAAGCAAAGGTGTCTGCGTAAAATGAAACTTTTGGAAATACTAAAGCCTCCAACACTTCAAGGGCGTGAGCATCACGACCCTCATTTCTAGAATCAAACGAGGCAACTGAGGTAGCAATAGCCATGCGAGAAGGGACAGCATCCTTGAGCACAACCACCCCTTGGACTTGTTTTGAAGTACCAGACCAATCATGTACTACATGTGAGGCATCGTAAGTGATTTCTGATGCAGCGGTTTCTACTAGGAGTTGTTGAGCCCCTAATGAGAAAGAAACAATTAAAAAGAGGAATAAGTGACGTATCATTTTAAAATTTAAAAACCAAAACAGCCATCGCATAACTTCCAAAGGCGGTATAAGCGGCCCCTTTATGGATTTCAGGATTTTTGTCTTTGTATATGTTTGTAGCTACCATAGCGGAAAAGTGAACAGTTGCTAGTATTTTATGTGCTTTAATTGATGAGAATCCGCGCACCTTTTTATTGATGAGTGGAGGCGGTGCAAAGAGAGACATTCCCGCAGTAGTAAAATAACCAATATTCACCACATCACCCATGGTTTTATGAAGGCTATACAAGCTGTCGTCTCCGTTATATAATTTTCCGCCAATAATTCCTTGAGCAACCATAGCTGCTAAAGTTGCGTAGCCAAGCACTTGGTGTGTGGTAAGCATTATACGACGAACCTTAAGCTCTTTTTGGCGCTGTTCCATAGTTAGGGGAGCAACACCTGTAGTTCTAAAAATACCTTTTTCACCCCAAAAAATTCGCTGTGTAAAAATCATGCGTTCTGGAAGCAAAGGTGGCGCTTCAATGTTTTCGTCAAATAGCATAAACAGGTCCTCCCCTTCTTGAGCGTAAGACAGCGTATTCACACCAACAGCAATTGCAATAATCAATAATAGCTTAGGCATATTCGAAAGTTCCGTTTGGTGTGGATAAGGTAAGTTTTTTTGTTGGGTGCTCAGCCACACGCCCTATAATTTGGGCGTCAATGCTAAACGATTTGGCGATTTTAATAATTGAATCTGCATTTTCTGGGGAAATGTATAGCTCCAACCTGTGACCCATATTAAACACCTTGTACATCTCACGCCAATCTGTTTTTGATTCGGCTTGAATCATTTTGAATAGCGGGGGAATGGGAAACATATTGTCTTTGATAATATGTCCGTTATCAATAAAATGAAGCACTTTGGTTTGGGCGCCTCCACTACAATGTACTGCACCGTGAATTTCTTGAGGGCTAAAGGCATCTAAAATTGCTTTCATGACAGGTGCATATGTACGCGTAGGAGACAACACCAACTTACCCGCATCTACAGCAACACCTTCGACAGCATCTTCTAAGTTTTTAGACCCTGTATAAACCAAATTATTTGGCACCAATGGATCAAAACTTTCTGGAAACTCATCAGCGAGAGATTTGTTAAACACATCATGACGTGCTGAGGTAAGTCCGTTACTACCCATACCGCCATTGTAATCGGTTTCATAGGAAGCTTGCCCATAAGAAGCCAATCCTACAATTACGTCACCCGCTTTGATGTTGGCATTATCAATAACATGATCGCGCTTTAGGCGTGCCGTTACAGTAGAATCCACAATGATAGTACGCACCAAGTCACCAACATCTGCGGTTTCACCACCTGTTAACGTTAGCTTCATACCTTGTGCATTAAGCTCATCTACAAGCTCGTTGGTTCCTTGAATAATAGCTTTAATGACCTCACCGGGAATGTGGTTTTTGTTCCGTCCAATGGTCGATGAAATAAGAATTTCATTAACAGCACCTACACAGAGTAAGTCATCAATGTTCATGATCAGTGCATCTTGAGCTATCCCCTTCCACACAGAAAGGTCGCCCGTTTTTTTCCAATACATATATGCTAAAGATGACTTTGTGCCAGCCCCATCGGCATGCATCACCAAACAATAGTCGGCATCTCCAGTAAGGTAATCCGGAACAATTTTACAAAACGCTTTTGGAAAAAGTCCTTTATCTATATTCTCAATAGCTGCGTGTACATCTTCTTTATCTGCAGATACACCACGCATTTGATAACGCTCACTGGAAGGGTTTTTTGTCATATTAACGTAAAAATAATAGTTCTCGATATTTGGCTAATGGCCAGGCGGAGTCATCAACAATAAGCTCTAGTCCATCTACACATTCACGTATTTTATCAAAAAGGGGAAGTACGTTTTTAGCATACATTTGGGCACTGTCGTCAAACTTGCTCATGCTATTGGCCTTCGTTCGTTCTTTAGCAAGTGTTGCACAAGCAGTAGCCAGTTTATCTGTAATACCACTAATTTTTTCGATAACATTCATAGCAACAGGCGCGTATTTTGAGAAGTCATCCCCGTAGATTTCTTTTAAACCTTTCACATTTTCAATCAGCATGCTTTGGTATTTAAATGCCGTTGGAAGTATTTGATTGTTAACCAGGTTTTCTAATACAAGGCTTTCAATTTCTACTGTTTGCACATACTGTTCCAATTGAATTTCATAACGCGCTTTTTGCTCAACGACATTCATGACATTAACAGATGCAAACAAATCAATCACATCTTTGTTCATACGAACAGATAAAGCTTCTGGGGTTTTCCTCAAATTAGAGAGTCCTCTTCTTTTGGCTTCCTTTTCCCATGATTGGCTATAACCATCTCCGTCAAACAAAATATTTTTTGTGGTCTTGACATACTCACGCAACACATTAAAGATAGCGTCATCTTTCTTAAGTTTTTTGGACTTAATAAGTGCGTCAACTTCGTTTTTAAATGCAATTAACTGCTTGGCTACGATAGTATTTAAAACAGTCATGGGTATGGCGCAGTTTTGATTGGAACCAACGGCACGAAATTCAAATTTATTTCCTGTAAAGGCAAAAGGGGAAGTCCTGTTTCTATCGGTGTTGTCCAGCAATATCTCCGGGATTTTACCCACAACATTAAGCTTTAAATCTGTTTTCTCTTTGGGAGATAGCTTTCCCTTAGAGACATGTTCCAAGTTTTCGAGGACAGCTGACAATTGAGAACCGATAAAAATAGAAACAATGGCTGGCGGCGCTTCATTAGCACCCAAACGGTGGTCGTTTCCTGCACTAGCTACAGAAGAGCGCACAAGAGATTCATAGTTTTGAACCGCCTTAATGGTGGTAATGAAAAATGTCAAAAACTGCAAGTTACTCATGGGTGTCTTCCCCGGGCTTAAGAGATTGACACCTGTGTTGGTAGACAGCGACCAGTTATTGTGTTTTCCAGATCCGTTGATACCAGAAAAAGGCTTTTCGTGAAGCAGCACCTTGAAGTGATGCTTACTGGCCACCTTACCCATAATATCCATCAGAAGTGCGTTATGATCAACAGCAAGATTGGCTTCCTCAAAAATAGGTGCTAATTCAAATTGGTTCGGCGCTACTTCATTGTGACGTGTTTTTACAGGAATTCCCAGCAACATAGATTCATATTCTAATTCGCGCATAAAATTAATAGCACGAGAAGGAATTGATCCAAAATAATGATCGTCCAACTGCTGTCCTTTTGGGGGAGGGTGACCCACCAGGGTTCTGCCCGTCAGCATAATATCTGGTCTAGAAGAAGCTAGTGCCTTATCAATGAGAAAATACTCTTGTTCCCACCCAAGGGTAGCGTGCACATGTGTAACATTTTTATCAAAATACTTGGCTACTTGTGTAGCTGCATCGTCAATTGCGTTTAGTGCACGAAGCAGTGGTGTTTTATTGTCCAAAGCTTCACCTGTATAAGAAACAAAAATTGTGGGTACACAAAGCGTGGTACCGTAGATGAAGGCTGGTGATGAAGGGTCCCATGCGGTATATCCCCTTGCTTCGAAAGTGTTGCGAATTCCACCACTAGGAAAACTAGACGCATCTGGTTCTTGTTGCACCAATTGCGAACCCCCAAAATACTCAAGGCTATCGCCGTTAGAATCAAAGTCAAAAAAGGCATCGTGCTTTTCGGCAGTAGCCCCAGTTAAAGGCTGAAACCAGTGTGTATAATGGGTAGCACCCATAGACATGGCCCAATCTTTCATTGAAGCGGCTACATGGTCGGCAATATTTCGATTAATTTTTGTGCCTTTTTCAATAGCTTCATCGACTTCAAGAAAAGCTTGTTTTGTCAAAAATGTACGCATTACCTTCTTAGTAAAGACGTGACTGGCAAAAAGCGATGATTTTATTTTATCGTTATAAAAGGGTTTTGGTAGGCGGCTGACAGCGTCCTGAATGGCTTGAAAACGCAGTTTATTCATGATTTTAAGGTTTTAGGAAGTAACAAATATACATCAAATAGCCGTATTACGTTTGTTGTTTTGTCATTTTGAAATTAATGTAAAAACTAAAGAATATTACATATTTAGTAATTATATCCCCTCTATTTTAAGGGGTTTATAAAAATATGTATAATGTTTATAAAAAGACACCCTACTATCATAGTGGGTGTATTATAAATTTTATTTTTGTTTCATCATATTATAAAATCATGAATAAATCAAAACTTGAATACATTTGGTTGGATGGCTACAAGCCCACTGCCAGCCTTCGTAGTAAAACAAAAGTAGTTAGCGACTTTTCTGGAAAACTAGAGGATGTCGAAATGTGGTCTTTTGATGGTAGTTCTACGCTTCAAGCTGAGGGAGGGTCTTCTGACTGTCTTTTAAAGCCTGTTGCCATCTACCCAGACCCTGAAAGAAGAAATGGATATTTGGTTATGACTGAAGTCCTTAATGCAGATGGATCAGCACACGTTTCTAACGGTCGTGCAACCATTGAAGAAGATGATGATGACTTCTGGTTTGGATTTGAACAAGAATACTTTTTATGGGATCCAGAAACAAATCTTCCACTTGGCTTTCCAAAAGACCAAACGCCACAAGGCCAGTTCTACTGTTCTGTGGGAGCAAAAAACTCTTTCGGACGTGAGATCATGGACCGACACCTCGACATTTGTTTGGATGCTGGACTAAACGTAGAAGGAACAAATGGTGAAGTAGCTCCTGGACAATGGGAATTTCAGATTTTTTCTAAAGGTGCTGCCGAGGCAGGTGATCAAATATGGATCGCCCGTTATATTTTAGAGCGCTTGGCTGAGGACTATGGTCTAGCTATTGATTATCACCCAAAACCACTCGGTGCTACTGACTGGAATGGTTCAGGTATGCATGCAAACTTCTCAAACACAACACTTAGAACTTGTGGTTCAAAGGAAACGTATGATAAAATTTGTGAAGCATTCCGTCCTGTTGTAAAGGAGCACATCGAAGTTTATGGTGCGTACAATGACCAACGTCTTACAGG
>JBDQNA010000106.1:0-4158 GCA_040261965.1 Flavobacteriaceae bacterium | reverse complement strand
TATAATATATTACTGTGGTCATGCAGCCACCTCTTATGAAAACACTACTTTTGCATCGATGAATTTTTTTGCCAAACGTACCGTTAAGCAGCAGCTTAGTCTGCTTGAAAACAGGGTAGGAGTCAAGCCTTCTTCTGTACGCCGTATGGTTTTTATTCACGATATAGATTTGGATATCACAGAGGCGCAATTCACAGAAATGGTTAATTTTTTTTCGCCAGAATTTGAAAAGGTCGAACGGGTTCATTTTCACTTAAATGCTAAGATGCTAGAAGGACTACCTAAACCTCATTTACAGCCCAAAAGTTTGGACTGGCGTGGTAGAATAGAGGAAGGAGAATTAAAATTTGTCTTATCACAGCAATATGACATCGCCGTTCATTTTGTGCAACAAAGCACCCTATCGTTGGCCTCTTTTTCCGCACAACTCAATGCCTCGTTTCGCATAGGTCCTTCCTGTATGGATAACAGATTGAATGATTTGGTACTGCCCACACGTTTAGATTTTGGCGGGTTTTTAAACGACCTTAAAACTTATTACAATAAAATTAAGCCTCATGCATAAGTTAACGATTAAATCTACTGGAGTAGCCGTGATTACCCCTTTTGATGCTGAAGGTGCTGTAGATCATGTTGCACTTGCGCGTATCATTCATTTTTTGATCGATAACGGCATTGATTTTCTTGTTGCCCTGGGCACTACAGGTGAGTCAGTTACACTCACACCTGAAGAAAAACAAGCTGTTTTTGCCACTTTTGTTCGTGAAAACAACCAACGCGTTCCGCTTATTATGGGTGTTGGTGGCAATTGCACGCGTTCGCTTGTCGAAAGCTTTCAGTCTCTTGATACAAAGGGCTTTGACGCCATACTATCCGTTACTCCTTATTACAACCGCCCTAGTCAAGAAGGATTGTATCAACACTATATGGCATTGGATGCGGTTGCGCCCTTGCCCATATTAATGTATAATGTCCCAGGAAGAACAGGCGTTAACATGACTGCTGAGACCACAGTGCGTATTGCTCATGATGCAAACCATATTGTAGGTGTTAAGGATGCCAGTGCCGATATGCAGCAAGGTGCAGCCATTATTGCGCAAGCGCCAAAAGATTTCTTGGTTTTTTCTGGAGATGATGAAACTGCAATTCCCTTAACCCTATTAGGTGGTGATGGTGTTATTTCTGTTATAGCCGGAGGCTTCCCAAAAACATTTAAACACGGTATGGATGCTGCTTTAATCAAAAATGAAACAGAAGCCAATCAAATAAATCAGCTATTCAAACCTGTGATAGATCTGCTGTACCAAGAGGGAAACCCAGTAGGGATTAAGGCTGTTTCTCAATTGTTAGGGCTCTGTGAAGCTAATTTGAGGCTCCCCTTAGTCAGTCCTTCTGATGCCCTTGTAGCGGCTTTAGCTCCCTATGTAAATAAGCTCAATTAAACACCAATCCCAGTCTTAAACCGATGGAATTGTGTCCAGAATTTGGAAACTTCAAATTGGCATTGGACTCATGTCGTAACACAAGTGTACTGCTAATCCAGAGGCGCTCATTGTATTGAATCTTGAAGCCCAATCCAATATTATCTGAAAAGGCAAAGTCAGCAGCCAAGCGCTCGGTAAGTTTTGAAGTCCACATGGGGCCAATCGAACCATATCCGAATACAGCTAATTTGGGATTTAAAAACCAATTGAATGTCATGCCTAAATGGGCTGCCAATTGATGGATGTTTTTTTCCGTCATTGCGTATTCTTGAAAATCAGCGGGGAAATCATCAAAGTAAGATGTTGTGGTGAACCATTTATTAAGGAGTTGGTGTTTTGAAAAGTAATAACCCAATTCACTCAAGACATCTACTTTAAAGCTACCTAGCTGAAATTGCTGTAACCTGACGTGACCTAAAATATGATGTTGAATGAGTTTGTAATCTTCGTTATCAAATGGAAAAGCTTGCTGGGTGGCATATCCAATATGTACTCCCCAATCGGCTGGGTTTGGTGCTTCTTGTGCTGCGATGATTTGAAAAGCGGACATGGTAAGAAGTACCCGAAAATAAGTAATGCGCATGCGTTTTATATGTAAAACGTTTTAGTTAAATTAGCAGCTATGAAATTACCAAATTATTTAGTTCTAATCCTACTTTTTTTTGTCGTGGGTTGTAGCGATTATCAAAAAGCCCTTAAAACCGAAGACACAGGTTTAAAAAACAAACTCGCACAATCGCTTTATGAGCAAGGGAAATACCGCAAAGCAGCACAGCTTTATGAACAGCTAAAAACACTCTACAGAGGGAAGCCACAGGCAGAGCGCATCGTCTTTTTTTATGCAAACACCTTGTTGGAAACCAAAAATTACATTTTGGCAGCCTATGAATTCGAAACGTTTGTGAAGGCCTATCCAAAAAGTCAAAAAGCCGACGAAGCGTATTTTCTAATGGCGCATGCATACTATATGGTTTCCCCAAACTATAGTTTAGATCAAACGGATACTTTCGAGGCTTTGGACAAACTTCAAGAGTTTATTAACCGTTATCCAGAGAGTGAGCGTATGGAACGCGCAAATGCTATGGTGCAAGAACTGCGCATCAAGACCGAAAAGAAAGGTTTTGAGAACGCCAAACAATACAACACCATTCGCGATTATAAAGCTGCGATGAAAGCTTTGGACAACTTTATTGCAGATAATCCAGGCACATCATTTCGTGAAGCGGCACTTTTTGTTCAGTTCTCTGCAGCAAGCACACTAGCCATCAATAGTGTTCCTTACAAAAAGAAAGATAGGCTTGAAGACGCCAAATCCAAGTTTAAAAACTTCGAACGTTTATACCCAGAATCAACGCATATGAAGGACTCTCAAACACTCTTGAAAGATATTGAGCAAGAAATCCTTACTTTTGCATCCAATTAAATTTTTCGCATGGACCTAAAAAGCACACAAGCCGCCCTTACTTCAAAAACGTATGACCGCAACGAATTAGATGCGTCAACCGGCAATATCTATGAAAGTATTTCAATCATGGCAAGACGAGCTGTACAAATCAATGAAGATATCAAGACAGAGTTGTTCGAGAAATTGGAGGAATTTGCTACACCAACAGAAAATTTAGAGGAAATTTTCGAAAACAAAGAACAGATAGAAGTTTCTAAGTTTTACGAAAAGCTTCCAAAGCCACACGCAATAGCTATTGAGCAATGGCTTCAAGAAAAAATTTACTACCGTCATACTGACGCTGAAGCAAGCGAATAGTCATGTCTATCTTGCATGACAAGCGAATCCTACTCGGAATCTCGGGGAGTATAGCGGCCTACAAAACGCCGAGTATCGCCCGATTGCTAGTCAAAGCAGGAGCTAATGTTCAGGTTATTATGACCGATGCAGCGAAGGGATTTGTTACCCCCCTTACGCTCTCTACTCTCACAGATCGTGAAGTGCTGACTTCTTTTACCCAAGAAGACAACGACAATGCCGTATGGAATAACCACGTTGCTCTAGGTCTTTGGGCAGATATAATGCTCATAGCACCTGCCTCTGCCAATACCCTTGCTAAAATGGCAACAGCAGCAGCAGACAATTTACTTTTGGCAACGTATTTATCGGCAAAATGCCCCGTTTTTTTTGCACCTGCAATGGATTTGGACATGCACAAGCACCCTGCCAATCAAGAAAATATCAATCGGTTGGTTGCCAATGGCAACAGGCTAATCCCCGCTACTTCTGGCCCCTTGGCAAGTGGGTTGGAGGGTGAAGGCCGAATGGAAGAGCCCGAACAAATAGTGGCCACACTAGAAGGGTATTTTAAGTCAAAATCGCCACTTTCTGCCAAAAAAATTGTCATTACTGCGGGTCCAACATACGAACCCATAGATCCTGTGCGTTTTATTGGTAATCACTCATCAGGAAAAATGGGATATGCCTTAGCCAATGCCGCCGCACAACAAGGCGCTGATGTTACCTTAATTAGCGGGCCAACCGCTGGAAATACGACGCACCCCAATGTTTCAGTAGTACCTGTAACAACAGCTGTGGAGATGTTAGCTGCCTGTATGGATGTTTACGATAACGCCGATGCACTTATTATGGCTGCTGCTGTTTCGGACTTTCAACCAACAGAACAGGCGCCCCAAAAAATAAAAAAACAAGCAGGTATCCCTTCGTTGT
>JBDQNA010000041.1:0-8847 GCA_040261965.1 Flavobacteriaceae bacterium | reverse complement strand
CAAAAAAGGAGTAGGTAGTTCCAAGAACGGTAGAGAATCGGAATCGAAACGTTTAGGCGTTAAAATATTTGGTGGACAACATGCCATCGCTGGGAACATTATTGTTCGTCAACGTGGTACGGCACATCACCCGGGAGATAATGTATATTTAGGCAAAGACCACACACTTCACGCTAGAGTAGACGGTGTTGTGCGTTTTACTAAAAAGAAAAACAACCGCTCGTACGTTTCTATTGATCCCGTACAAGATTAGTTTTTAGTTAACACAAAAATATAGAACCCCGCCATTGGCGGGGTTTTTTGCTTTGATATCACATCTAAATCACTTTTGATCAAGCGATATGATAATAAGCGTTCTTTAAAAAAGAAAATAAAAAAACCGAGACATTAGCCTCGGTTTTAGGTACATTACTAGATTGCTGTTTTAGTAGCGGTAGTACTCGGGTTTATAAGGTCCTTGTACAGGAACACTGATATAATCCGCTTGATCCTTGTCTAACTCTTCAAGTTCAATGCCTAACTTGTCTAGGTGTAAACGCGCTACTTTTTCGTCCAAGTGCTTTGGTAACATATATACCTTATTTTCGTACTTATCCGCATTTTTCCAAAGCTCAATTTGCGCCAAAGTTTGGTTGGTAAACGAGTTGCTCATTACAAAACTAGGGTGGCCCGTAGCACAACCTAGATTTACTAACCTTCCCTCAGCTAGAACAATGATATCTTTGCCTTCAACCGTATATTTGTCCACTTGTGGTTTAATTTCTACTTTACTTTCGCCGTAGTTTCCGTTTAACCAAGCCATGTCAATTTCGTTATCAAAGTGACCAATGTTACATACGATGGCTTTGTCTTTCATGGCACGAAAATGAGGCTCAGCAACAATGTCTTTGTTTCCTGTTGCCGTCACTATAATGTCTGCGTTGCCAATGACCGTATCTAATTTCTTTACTTCAAAACCGTCCATAGACGCTTGTAATGCACAAATCGGATCAATTTCAGTAACGGTAACGATAGCACCAGCACCCTGGAAAGAGGCAACGGTACCCTTGCCTACATCGCCATAACCTGCAACAACCACGCGTTTTCCAGCCAACATGATATCTGTTGCCCTGCGTACTGCATCCACAGCTGATTCTTTACACCCGTATTTGTTGTCAAACTTAGATTTGGTTACCGAATCATTTACGTTAATGGCAGGTAATGGTAGCGTGCCGTTTTGCATACGCTCATACAAGCGGTGAACACCCGTAGTGGTTTCTTCTGAAAGCCCTTTGATACCTGTGGCAAGCTCTGGAAATTCATCAAGAATCATATTGGTTAGATCACCACCATCATCTAAAATTAGGTTTAAGGGTTTGCGATCTTCACCAAAAAATATCGTTTGTTCAATACACCAATTGAATTCTTCTTCACTCATGCCTTTCCACGCATAGACGGGAATACCAGCCGCAGCAATAGCCGCAGCAGCGTGGTCTTGAGTAGAAAATATATTACACGAGCTCCATGTTACTTCAGCGCCTAGTGCCGTAAGGGTTTCAATTAGCACAGCTGTTTGAATGGTCATGTGTAAACATCCTGCGATGCGGGCACCCTTGAGAGGTTGCTCAGCTCCGTATTCTTCACGCAGCGCCATAAGGCCAGGCATTTCTGCCTCGGCAAGTTCAATTTCTTTTCTTCCCCAATCGGCCAAAGAAATATCTTTGACTTTGTAAGGCACGTAGGTAGTCGTTTTCGTGTCCATATTTGTATATTTGATTTCTAGCAATTAGCGAGCTAATTTACAACATATCATGCCCATTTACAAAAAGGACAAGATTTCTCACAATACCCGTTTTTTGGTGTGGCAAATAGACGAAACAGAAGATTGGTTACGCCAAGATATTGTGCTTACTGACATGTGTATCAACAGGTTAGATACTATGAAATCCAGCGTACACCGAAAAGGGTTTTTAAGCATTAGGCACTTATTAAAGGCACTAGGATACACCCCTGCTGCACTGCATTATGACGTTTTTGGAAAACCGCATTTAACTGATGGGAAGTTTATATCCATTACACATTCTCACAATTTTGCTGCAATAGCTGTGGGTGACAATCCCCTTGGAGTTGATATTGAAAAAGAGCGACCCAAAGTTCAGCGTATAGCACCTAAGTTCTTGCATAGTTCTGAGCGAATGTTAAACGAATCTGATCGTTTTAGAACCACACAATGGTGCATAAAAGAAGCCGCCTACAAGACATTTGGTAAAAAAGGACTGAGCTTTCTGCATCATATTAGAACTACCAAAATGGATTGTGAACATCCTGTTGCAGCGGTACGTACACAAGAAGGTGTAATTGAGTTAAAAAACTGGATTTATCATTGGCACCAATTTTCTTGTGCAGTAGCCCTAAAAACAAGCTAATATGCAAGCGCCTATAGATCTTCTTTTTGCCCAGTATAGCACATATGCACCGCTTGATATTACGTTTGAAATTATTGCTGTAATATTCGGGTTTCTTAGTGTTTGGTTTGCCAAACAGAATAACATATGGGTGTTTCCAACAGGCCTTATTTCCACCGGAATATTTGTGTATTTGTTATACAACTGGGCACTACTAGGAGATATGCTGATTAACGCTTACTATTTTGTCATGAGTATTTATGGTTGGTACATATGGACCCGAAAAGCAGATGGCGATTTTACCCCTATTTCACGCACTACAGCATTAGAAAAAAAGACTTCAGCCCTGATTTTTTTAACCACTCTCATATTTGTTTATGCAGTATATCAGTCGGCTGATAAGTGGACCTCTTGGACGGCCGTTGTAGACACATGCACCACAGCTATATTTTTTGTGGGTATGTGGTTAATGGCGCGCAAAAAAATTGAAAATTGGATTTTTTGGATTGTTGGTGATGTCATATCAGTTCCCTTATACCTGTATAAAGGGCTTGCTCTTACCTCCATTCAATACCTTATATTTACATTCATTGCCATTTATGGATATTTAGCATGGAAGAAAACCTTAAGCAACACTCAAGCAGCTGTATAAGAGTTGTTTTTTTTGGACCTGAATCCACTGGGAAGACTACGCTGGCTAAGAGACTGGCTAAAATATATCAAACGAGATGGGTGCCCGAATTTGCACGTGAATACCTTGAAGAAAAATTAGATCGGACTGGCGAAATATGTGCACCTGAAGATATTTGGCCTATAGCGGTAGGGCAAATGAAATCAGAAAATGAAGCAGTCCAACAAGCTAATACATTTTTGTTTTGTGATACAAACTTACTTTCAACAGAAGTATATGCAAAAGCTTATTTTGATGGATGGTGTGATACACGTCTTTTGGAGGCAAACAAAGTAAATCACTACGACATATACTTTTTAACCGATATTGACGTTCCTTTTGAACAAGACTTGTTGCGTGACCGTCCCCATCAGCGTCAAGAGATGTTAGCCGCATTTAAAAATGCGCTAAACGAACATAATATTACCTACGTCATTTTAAAAGGTTGTTGTGAGGCACGCATTTTGCAAGTCACGGACTATTTAAAACAATATGTATGAAACATAGTTTTACGAAACAAGATTTAGCGCTCTTTGATGATATTGGCATCTCACCGAATGATGTAGCAGAACAACTTGCCCTTCTTGAAAAAGAAGCGAATCCTACCACCCTAGTTAGGCCAGCCACTGATGGAGATGGTATTCAAGTTTTAACCCAACAACAAATGCTTGACTACGCAAAGTTATTTGATCAAGAAAAGGGTTCGTTTTCAATGGTTCGCTTTTTACCGGCTTCTGGACTAGCAACTCGGATGTTTAAATTCCTTCATTATTTCATAAAACGTTATGACGTTGAAAAGGAAACCTTACGCAGCTATCTTAACAGAAAAAAAACATACAAACTCGCCATCTTTTTGGGGGGGCTTGAAAAACTTCCTTTCTACCAAAGCATAAAAGCTCAAATAAAAGAACCTCAGAATGGTGCTTTTAAACAAGATAACAGGCATTTGTTTATTCAAAAAACGGTAACACTTTTAAGCAAATTACCTAAAGCACTCATTCCCTTTCACAATTACAATGGAAATACGAGAACTGCAGCAGCAGAACAATTGTTTTTTTCAAAAGAATTTATGGTTTCGGAAAAGGTTATAAATGTTCATTTTACGATATCGCCAAAATCAACTAAAGTATTTGAGGATTCGCTTTCAAATTGTATCGAAGAAATAAGCAAAACCGATGCGATTCAAATGCATGTGTCCTATTCCAATCAAAAAACAAGTACAGACTCCGTTACTGTTAATATGGACAACAGTCTATATCGCAATCAACATGGAAACCTTTTTTTTAGGGCTGCAGGGCATGGGGCTCTTATTGGCAACCTAAACGACTTAGATGAAGCTGTTGTTTTTTTAAGCAATATTGACAATGTTGCTGTTTCAGCTTTTCACAAAAAAGCAGGTTTTTATAAGAAGATACTGGCTGGTGTGCTGTTATCCACACTTAAGCAAATCTATAAGTTCAGTAAGGCATTGGAGCGTCGTGATGTTACAGATCTGAATACGATTAAAATATTTGTCCAAGACATCCTCAATGTAAGCGTTCCAAAAAATGTGTCTGGTGATGCGTTGCAGGAATTCTTGCAACAAAAACTCAACCGACCATTACGTGTATGCGGTATGGTTAAAAATGAAGGAGAACCTGGCGGAGGTCCTTTTTGGGTTGAAAAATCAGGTCAGACTAGCCTTCAAATTGTCGAGAGCGCACAAGTCAATATGTCAAACCCCGTTCAAAAAGATATTTTTAAATCGGGGACGCACTTCAACCCAGTTGATATTGTGTGTGCTACTTATGATCATAACGGCAACAAATACGATCTGAAAAATTTTGTGGACAACGACAGTTACTTTGTGGTTGAAAAATCCTTGGGTGAGGCAGCTATCAAAGCCATAGAACGTCCTGGGCTGTGGAATGGCGGCATGGCAGATTGGAACACTATTTTCGTGGAAGTACCTGTCCGTACGTTTAATCCTGTAAAAACGGTAAATGATTTGTTGCGACCCATGCATCAATCGATCTAAATACCCTATATTTGTACTATCTCTAGGGGTGCCTAACGGCTGAGATTATACCCGTTGAACCTGGGCAGGTAATGCTGCCAAGGAACTAGTTTCACTTAAAAACCTTTGTAAATAATACCCCTTTATTTGCTTCACGCAAATGAAATACTTTATTACACTATTGCTAGGCTGCAGCCTGATAGCGCAACAAGCAAACACCACACAAGACACACTCACCGTAAGTACTGTAACCCTTTCTACTGTTACAGTTAGCGCCCTTCGGGCTAATGAAGATACGCCTATGGCGTTTACTAATATCTCTGAAAAGCAGCTGAATAAACAAAACTTAGGGAAAGACCTTCCTATTTTGATGCGCTTTTTACCCAGTGTAGTAACCACTAGCGACGCAGGTGCTGGAGTTGGATACACTGGTATTAGAGTTCGAGGTAGCGACGCAACTAGAGTTAACGTTACCATTAACGGCATTGCTTATAACGATGCCGAATCGCACGGAACCTTTTGGGTAAATCTATCCGATTTTGCTTCTTCTGTTTCCGATTTGCAAGTGCAACGTGGCGTAGGTACATCCACCAATGGCGCTGCTGCTTTTGGCGCCAGTATCAATATCAACACTACCGAGCCATCAAAACATGCGTATGCTTTGTTGTCTTCTAGTGCAGGCAGCTTCAATACTTTTAAGAACACGATAAAATTCTCAACGGGATCAACCGAAAGTGGATTTGAGTTGAGCGGACGCTTATCTGGCATAACTTCTGACGGCTATATTGATCGTGCATCATCTAACCTTAAAGGCTATTTCTTACAAGGAACTTATAACAGTATCAATACTAAAATAAAAGCCTTGACTTTTGGTGGACATGAGCGTACTTATCAAGCGTGGTATGGGATTGATCAAGATGTGTTGAAAGATAACAGAACGTATAACCCAGCTGGAGAACAGTATAACGAATCAGGCGTATTAGAAGGCTATTATAATGATCAAGTTGATAATTATAATCAAGATCACACCCAATTGCATATCGAACAGCGCCTAAGCAATTCCAGTAGATTGTCACTTGGACTAAACTATACCCATGGCTATGGTTATTATCAAGAGTTTTACGATTTGTGGTATGATCAAAACGTAAGTTTTGGAGGAGATACAGCTTACGCCTATTTAAAATTACAGCCACGTATAATCAATGGACAAAGCATTACAGCCACCGAGAATGCAGTGCGCAAGTGGTTAGACAACGATTTTTATGCAGCTAATGTGCTCTATCATTATAAAAAAGGCAAGCACAACATAAGTGCAGGTGCTTATTATAGTTCTTATGTGGGATTACACTTTGGCGAACTGAATTGGGCCAATAATGCTGACGTGAACCCAGGTCATCGCTTTTATGAAAATACCGGAACGAAAAAAGACGGCAATGTTTTTTATAAATGGGATGTATCCCTTGATAAAAAATGGCATTTATATGCCGATGCACAAGTTCGTTGGATAGATTATAAGGTTAGTGGTGAAGTAGCTGGACCCGAAAGTTTTGACGTAAACGACGCTCATACGTTTTTTAACCCTAAAGTAGGCCTGTTGTACAAGCCCAATACCAACAACCAATTTTATATCTCTTTTGCCAAGGCACATAAGGAGCCAAACCGCACTGATTTTGAAAATGGAAGCCCTGTTCCTGAAGTGTTAGACGATTTAGAATTGGGATGGCGCTGGAAAACAGACGATGCCTTTTTAAACACAAATATTTATTTTATGAGCTACAAGAACCAGTTGGTTCTTACGGGAGCCATTGACCAAGTGGGTGCACCTATACGCGCCAATTCTGGAGACAGTTACCGACGTGGCATTGAGCTAGAAGGGGGATGGAATATTACTTCCAATTTAAATTGGCAAGCTAATGTCACATGGAGTAAAAACAGAAATAGGGATAAATATTTTAAACGAGATGGCGTTTTACAGTCACTGGGGGATACGCATCTGGCATATTCTCCTTCGCTAGTTGCTTCACAGCAATTGACATACACAGCAGACAATTTGTCTGTTTCGTTTGTGAGTAAGTATGTGGGAGAACAGTATATGGGAAATATAGATGCAGAACGCTCTACGTTGGAAAGCTATTTTATAAATGATATTCAAGTACAGGCTCTGCTGCTGCAGAATGAAGGAGGGCCTAGCCTAACTCTAAACTTGCATTCACACAATATTTTTGACGAGTTGATAAGCTCAAACGGATACTTTTACACCTATGACGATGATTATTCTGTACCAAACGTTGTGACTACTGTTGAAGGGGTAGGGTTTTACCCGCAAGCAGGCCGCCATTTTATGGCTGGACTTACGTTACAATTCTAATTGTAGATACGTACAGCAGAACCACTCTGCTGCACTTTATAAAACAGCAAGCTATAGGTAGCCCCATCTGTAAGGGGTTGGCCTGTAGCCAAGCTATACTGATAGTCTTCGCATGCGCAAGAAGCAGTTGGGCTTACTAAATCATCAGTTTGTAAGGTAGAACAGCTTTTAAGTTCGTGATTGGGACAGCTAGCTTCCCAAGCCATGATGGTATTCCCGTTTAAGTTATAGAGCAGTAGTCCTCTAATACCGCCATTGGGCCAATACATACTACCTCCCGCATAACTTAGGTTGTTAAAAGCTGGCAATGCCAAATTAATACTTTGATCAAAACGTATTTCGTATAAAAACGGATTGCGCTCAACAGCTGTTTTTGAGCAGCTACAAAACACTAGAAAAACAATAAGTACTAGGTATTTCATTCGAAGATCATTCAAAATTGAGGAAAATTGTATATTTGTCCAAATCCCTTACTAATAAAGGGATTTTTTAACTATACCCCAAAATGAGTACAGTTTCATATTATACCGCCGAAGGGCTAAAAAAATTGCGAGAGGAGTTAAATCACCTCAAGGACGTAGAACGTCCTCGCGCTTCACAAGCAATTGGTGAGGCTCGAGACAAGGGCGACTTGAGTGAGAACGCTGAATATGATGCTGCTAAGGAGGCGCAGGGCATGTTGGAGATGAAAATTGCCAAGATGGAAGAAACGCTTGCCAATGCACGTGTTATTGACGAGTCCCAGTTGGATGTATCTAAAGTATTGGTGCTTTCGAAAGTGCGCATAAAGAATCTTGCCAATAACATGGAGATGAACTACACCCTTGTTGCTGAAAGCGAAGCTGATCTTAAATCTGGCAAAATATCTGTAAGCTCTCCAATTGGAAGAGGCCTGTTGGGTAAAGAAGTGGGCGATATCGCCGAGGTTTCAGTGCCTAACGGTAAAATCCAATTTCAGATTTTATCCATTAAACGCTAATGCCGTCTTTATTCAGTCGCATAATCGCTCGTGAACTTCCTGCCTACATAGTAGCTGAGGACGAACAACATATAGCCTTTTTAGATATCAATCCCAATGCCTTGGGACACACACTTTGTGTGCCAAAAAAAGAGGTTGATAAGCTTTTCGATTTAAGCGCTACTGAGTACCAAGACCTGATGATGTTTAGCCGTAGTGTGGCTACTGCACTCAAGCAAGTGGTTTCATGTAAACGCATAGGGCTGACAGTAATTGGCCTAGAAGTCCCCCATGTTCACGTGCATTTGATTCCTTTAAATGCCATGGAAGACGCCACATTTAAAAAGAAGGTTACACTTTCAAAAGAAGAGATGCATAATTTAACCCTACAAATCAGTGCTGCTTTTAAGCAATAGGCAGTTGTATCTCAAAGCAAGTTCCTGAAGTTGAACTGCTAATCAGCTTTAATTT
>JBDQNA010000068.1:0-6584 GCA_040261965.1 Flavobacteriaceae bacterium | reverse complement strand
GCGCTAAAACAAAAGCGCCTAATATAATCCCGACAATACCTGCAATGAGGGTAAGGAAAACAGATTCAATGATAATTTGTGCCCGTACTTCGCTTGGCGTGGCACCCAACGCGCGGCGAATACCCAACTCTTTGGTACGCTCACGAACAGATATTAATAAAATATTTCCAATGCCTACAACACCTGCTAAAATAGTAGCAATCCCCACAATCAATGAGAGTATATACATGCCGTTTGAGAATCCTTTTACTTTGTTAAAGACCTCACCTAAATTAAAGCTTCCAAAAGCCCGCTCATCATCAGGGTGCACGCGGTGTTTTACGCGTAAGGCAGCTTTAATATCTGCCTCAACAGCAACCACATCGGCATCATCATAGGCTGCCATGGCAAACCAGTTGACTCTATCTCCAGTATTATACAATACCTTAAAGGTTGTAAAAGGAATAAAGATGTCGCTGTCGCTTTCAAATCCCCCGCCAGGCGTAAACTTATGCATCCCCACAACTTTAAAATACATACCGTCAATTTCTATAAATGCACCTATTGGATTTTCCTTAGCTTCAAAAAGCTCTTCCTGCGTTCGCTCGCCAATAACGCATACCTTACGTTGATAATCAATATCTGACTGATTGATAAAACGACCGCCATCATAGATGTCTTTTGTGGCAATTTTCACCAATATAGGGAAGTCACCGAAAATGGCATAGCTGCCACTTTTCCCTTTACGTTTAACATTCGCCCCTGAATCACCAAAGGCACCTCGAGAAATACGAGGAGCAATGTACTGGAGTTCTGGAATACGCTTTTCTAAAAATGGTTTATCATCGAGTTTTAACTGCATTCTCCTTCCCGTTCGAAAACCGTCATAGGGAATGCTGGTGTTTTGTGCCCAAACAAACAAGCTATTGATTGCAACCTCTTCAAATTCGCGCTCAAAACCATTGTCCAAACCTTTTGAAGCACCTGACATGGAGATAAAAATAAAAATCCCCCACAACACACCTATTACGGTTACCATCGTGCGTAATTTGTTTTTTTGGATAGATCCAAAAATTTCTTGCCATGTATCGCGATCAAATAGGGTTCTTAACATTATTCGTCTCTTAAAGCAATTATGGGTTTGATTTTAGCCGCGCGCCGCGCAGGGATATATCCCGCAATAGCACCAAAAACGACCAATATAACGGTTGCGCCAACAGCCTCGTTGGTGTCAATGTAGGGATTGGTAATAAAATAAGCTTCTAATGAATCTCCGATAAGTGCTAAGGCCCCAACCCCAGCTAGCAATCCAGCATAACCAGCAATTGCTGTAATAAAAACAGACTCTTGTAATATCATCCCAACAATAGACTTAGGGGTTGCGCCTATGGCTTTGCGAATACCTAGCTCCTTGGTGCGTTCTTTTACCACAAAAACCATGATGTTTGAAATGCCAATGATGCCGGCCAATAACGTGCCTATCCCAATAAACAAGACAACATATTGCAATACCGAGCCTATGTTTTGGGTTTGTCTAAAATCTTCAGCAACATTTCTTACGTAAATGCCACTCCTGTCGGATGGAGCAATATTGTGTTTATTACGCATAAACGTGTTGAGTTTTTTTTCAAAAGCCATAGCACCTGCGTATCCGAGCTCTGGCCTAAAAGCAACCATAATTTGATCAACCCTATCATTGCTTTTTTCCATTTGTTGCCGCGTGGTATATGGGATGTAAATTAAGCGCTCTTCGTTATCTCCGCCTGCATCTTTAAACACTCCTATGACCTTAAATGAAATACCGCCAACATTGATGTTTTTTCCAAGCGCTGGCTTGTTCCCAAAAAGGTCTTTTGCTACTAATCTGCCAATGGTAGCATACTTGGTTTTATTTTTAACGTCTAGGGTATTGATATACCGCCCATAAGTGACTATAGTTTTTTCTGCATATTGGTGCCCGGGTGCTACAGCCCTAATCGTATAATTATTACTTTCATTAGCGTATTTTACCAATGCGCCTCTTGAAATTCTTGGCGTTATGTAATCAATAAAAAAAGAGAAGTTTTGTTTAATATCGGTCAAATCATCATTCTTAAAAATAATGCGCCGTTTGGCCTTATATCCCCGATAGGGTTTTTCTGTTTTACCGGGATATAACCATATTGTATTGGTTGAGTCATCCACAAAAAATTGTTCGAATGAGTTTTTAAGCCCATTGCCAAAACCAAAAAGGACGACAAAAATGAATATGCCCAAGGCTACGGTAAAACCCGATAGCGTTGTGCGCAATTTATTCTTACGCAGCGTATAAAACATTTCTTGCCAACGGTCCCTATTCCACATATTGACTTGCTTTAACTTGGTCGACTTTTTTATCCTCAACAATAATGCCGTCACGTAGATGTACAATACGCTTACACATATTGGCTATGTCTAATTCATGAGTTACAATCAGCAAGGTTTTTCCTGCATCGTTAATTTTTTGAAGCAAGTCCATGAGTTCATACGACGTCTTGGTATCTAGTGCCCCCGTAGGTTCGTCGGCCAACAAGACTTTGGGCTCTGAAACCAACGCACGGGCAATGGCCACACGTTGCTTTTGACCTCCTGATAATTCGTTGGGTTGATGGGTTGCCCAAGGACCAAGTCCAACATCTTCCAAATATTTTTGAGCTCTTTTTTGACGTTCTTTCCTAGCTATTTTTTGGTAATACAAGGGAAGCATGACATTTTCTAATGCTGTTTTATAAGAGATCAAATTAAACGATTGGAACACAAAACCCAGAAACTTGTTTCTGTATACAGCTGCCTTGGTTTCGTCTAGGTCTTTGATGATTTTTCCATCAAGATTGTAAGTGCCTTCGTTTGCAACATCGAGCATGCCTAAAATATTAAGCAGTGTAGACTTACCAGAGCCCGAAGAACCCATAATGGCTACCATCTCTCCCTCAGCAACGCTGAAGTTTATCCCCTTTAAAACGTGTAAGGTGCTTTTGCCCATGAAATAGGACTTGTGTAAATCTTTAATTTCTATCATAGTAAAATTAGGCAACGGCTTAAAATTCCCTATTTAGTATAACGAGGGAAAGCGATTTATGTTACAAAAATATTACTTTTTGTTAAGCTGCCTATATACAAAGTAACCTACAATACCCACCAAGATATAAGGCACGACCATAAGGTATACAATTCCATCATTGAGACTTTTTGCCGTTTCAGCGTTTGCGCCGGTCTCCAAGACTGCTCTACACATGGCGCATTGCACATATACCAAGTTTGAATATAAGCTTAACAGCACGTCCATATTACTAATAATAAGGAGAAATCATCAAGTAGACTACGACACCCGTAACGGCTACATAGAACCATATCGGGAATGTTATTTTTGCAAACTTACGATGCTTAAGGTATTGTTCCTGAGCAGCGTATTTATACGTGATCAGAACCAAGGGAACCAGTATGCCAGAAAGTATAATATGAGATGCCAAAATAAAGTAATAGACATAACGAATTATGCCCTCGCCTCCATAAATGGCCATTTCTGAAGTAACGTGATAAGCGATATACATAATCAAAAAAAGGAGCGACAATAAGATGTTGATTTTCATCAATACCTGGTGTTTCCTCTTATTCCCGCGCTTGATTTGTATGACAGCAACGACTAACAATATGGCGGTGGCACCATTAATAATAGCATAGATGGGAGGTAGCATGTTTAGGGGTGCTACATTTGGTATACGTACCCTTGACAAAACAGCAACAACTACTGGGATCAAAATGGATACAACGACAATAATCGCGTTATACGCTTTGTTAATTTTCTTATTCATTTTCTAGCAATTTCCGAACATCTTCAAGCAGCATATCTGTGCCTTGCACTTCAATTTCTTCCTCTGGGATCCCCAAGTAATAGACAATAGGATTGCCAAATTGATCTGTTCTCGAACGAAGGTAGCCATTTTTATCCACAAGGGCAAAGTAGCCCTGGTGTTCAAACCCACCTGCAACAGCAGGATTAATTCCAGCAAAAATATTAAATCCTTTGTTCGCTAAAGCGTAAATGCTATCAATGTCGCCCGTAAGAAAATGCCAGTTTTGACTAAAAACCGCTAGGTTTTCGGCATACCGTTTGAGTTGTGCCGGTGTGTCTTTTTCTGGATCTATGGTAAAAGAGGCAATACCAAAATCATCACGGTTACCAAAGGCATTTTCCAAACGCTTCATATTGGTATTCATGATAGGGCAGATAGTTGGACAGGTAGTAAAGAAAAATTCAACCACATAAACCTTCCCGAGGTAGTCTTCGTTTGAAATAAGCCGGTTATCTTGATTGGTAAACACAAAGTCTGGAACGCGTTTTGCTTCTCCATTGAGTTCAATAAATGCAAGGGGCATTTGAGCGCTAAGCCTTGTTGTATCTACTCGGTCAGATTCTTGAATTCGAGTAACAATTTTCGGTACCACAATTATTCCAAAAATTAAAACAATAAAGGCAACAACTATGTAAGAGTAACGACGCATGAGCTAGCGATTTCGTGTTTGATTGTATTTTTTTAAAGCCAGTCTATATTCCGCAAGTATGACCTTAACATCATCTACCATATTGTTATTAATGTCGGCAGCAGAACGGGCGTCATAGCCGACAAACTCGTCGTCATCACGGCCTCGTAAATTGCCATCTCGGTCCACGATAAACACATATGGGCTTGAAAGATTTTTATCTAGATTAAGCGGTAAGTTCAAACTTCCAAACAGACCTTTTAACTGATCTTCTGGCAAAAACACCACATTCCAACGCGACATATCCGTTCCGGTTACACCCGCAATTTCAGCTTTGAGTTCTTCGGCAGCTGCTTCTGTGTCTGCAGGCAATGCAATCAAAAACTGAAAATCTGCAAACTGGTAGAACCGCTTATAAATCATCTGATTTAGATTCAAGGCCAAGGTCTTTTTATCTTCAAGATTGTTGCCAAAAAAAGCCAATATACTGATGCGATCCTTGAATTGATATTCCGAATATTGCGCTACTTCATCAACATCTTGCGTAAGTACTGGAAGTTTGGCAAAGTGATTGACACCTGATGCAAAAAATAAATATACCGCCAGCGGAAAAACAAACAGGATGGCAAGAACGATATATTTTTTCATGACGTATTTAGAAATTCCAACTTACAAAGCCGTCTAACATGACGTTATAAATATAGTCTGCCTCAACAAGTAGGATAAGCATTAAGTAAGGAATAAGAATCAACAACGGCAAAACAATGGATGAAGTAAAACTGCGTTTTTCATCTCTTAAGTGCATAAAATCCCAAGCAATATAGTAGGCCTTTATCAAAGTGAGTATAATAAAAATCCAGTTCAGCCCTTTCATGCCCAATACAGGCGTTAGTAAAACTGAAGGCTTGATGATCCCCAGCGCAACTTCTATTGCTGTTACGATAGATAGAAAAACAAGTACGCCCCAAATTTTTTGAATATTGGACTTAAATGTTACAAGTCCACGAAAAATTGAAAGTTTATGTGCCATGTTATACCAAATAAAAGAATGTGAATACAAATACCCAAACGAGGTCGACAAAGTGCCAATACAAGCCTACTTTTTCAACCATTTCATAATGTCCTCTGCGCTCATAGGTGCCTAACAAAACATTGAAAAATATAATGCAGTTAATCACCACACCCGAAAATACGTGAAAGCCGTGGAAACCTGTGATAAAGAAAAAGAAATCAGCAAAAAGACGATTTCCATATTCATTTCGAACAAGATTAGCTCCTTCAACAACATACATGGCTTGTGCAATTTTTGCTTCAGATGCCGGACGATCTAAAACAATTTTATGCCCAGTGGCAGGGTCAATCATTTCTGTTTTGATTAGCAAGTCTGGGTTGGCTAAAAAGCCTTGTTGAACTTCAGCAATGCTGTAGGTGGGCAATGTAGATTCACTGACAAACCAAAGCCCCTCGTCTCCAGTATGCTGCGAACGATCGGTTGGTAGCGTACTCGCAAATGATTCTAGCGTAACCCGTTCGCCAGATTCAGCAGTTATAAACTGTAATATTTGACCGCCCTTAGTTTCAACAGCGCCATACTCCCCTTGAATAAAATTTTTCCACTCCCATGCTTGAGAGCCAACAAAAACGGCGCCACCTACAATGGTCAGTAACATATATACGGCCACCTTAGTTTTCTGCATCTTATGCCCAGCATCTACAGCGAGCACCATGGTTACAGAAGAAAAGATAAGTATAAAGGTCATCAAGGCTACATAATACATAGGGGCGTCTATGCCATGTAAGAATGGGAAGTGATAAAACACCTCATCTGCAATAGGCCATGAGTCAATATTTTTGAAACGTGAAAAGCCATAAGCGACCAAAAATCCTGAAAAAGTAAGGGCATCAGAAACGATGAAAAACCACATCATCATTTTACCATATGATGCGTTTAAGGGTTTATTGCCACCGCCCCAAACACTTTCGTTTTCTACTATGACTGTTGTTGCTTCCATGAGTGGTTGTTGGTTAATTTGATTACAAAATTACGCATTAAAGTTTATCTTAAAAAGTATAAGAATACAAATAAATAGAGCCATAAAAATCCT
>JBDQNA010000002.1:0-23054 GCA_040261965.1 Flavobacteriaceae bacterium | reverse complement strand
TTGACTCGCAAATACTTGCGCTACCTGACTTGTCCCAATGCCAAAGGCAATGGTCCCAAAGGCGCCGTGTGTGGAGGTGTGACTGTCGCCACAGACCATAGTCATACCCGGTTGGGTAACGCCTAGTTCTGGACCTATAACGTGGACAATTCCCTGGTAGGGATGCCCTAACCCAAAGAGTTCAACCCCGTATTCCTCACAGTTTTTACTTAGTTGACTCACTTGCTTGCGGGACAGTGCATCTTGGATGGGTAAATGTTGGTTTTCTGTGGGGACATTGTGATCGGCAGTGGCCACAACTTGTTGGGGCCTAAAGAGGGGAATACCTTTATTTTCTAACACATTAAAAGCCTGTGGGCTCGTAACCTCGTGAATAAGGTGTTTGTCAATATATAAAATGTCAGGACCATGCTGTACTGATGATACTACGTGACTGTCCCAAACTTTATCAAAAAGAGTTTTTTTCATGGAGTTATAAACTGATTCCAGCGGTTTTTACTATTTCAGGAATATCGTTGTCGTTTATTTCTTTCTTCTTGTCGGCATAGGTCAAAAACGCTGCGTATGCTAGGTCTAACTCATCTTTTGTGAGCTCAATACCAATGTTTTTAGCTCGGTAGGCGAGGGCAGCACGACCACTTCTTGCCGTCAACACTATAGAAGAAGTATCAACACCCACGTCATGTGGATTGATGATTTCATATGTTTCTCTGTTTTTTATCACACCGTCTTGGTGAATGCCAGAGCTATGCGCAAAGGCATTGGCGCCTACAATTGCTTTGTTAGGCTGTACAATCATTCCCATGGCATCTGACACCATTTGACTGGTTTCAGAAAGCATTTGGGTTTGAATATTTGTATCAAGACCTAAGTTGGGGTGCTGACGCATAATCATCACAACCTCTTCCAAAGAAGTATTGCCTGCACGTTCGCCTATACCATTAATCGTACATTCAATTTGACGTGCCCCGTTAATCACACCTGCGATGGAATTGGCGGTTGCAAGCCCTAGGTCATTGTGGCAGTGACAGGAAAGTGTTGCCTTGTGTATAGACGGAACATGTTCCATCAAGTATTTTATTTTGGCACCGTATTCCTCGGGTAAGCAATAGCCCGTAGTATCTGGTATATTTAGTACTGTGGCACCTGCCTTAATCATGGCCTCACAAACTTGAGCCAGATAGGCGTTGTCTGTTCTTCCTGCATCTTCTGCATAGAATTCAATGTCCTCTACGTATTTTTTTGCATGCTTAACAGCCGCTACACCGCGCTCGATAATCTTTTCACGTGTAGAACGAAACTTATGTTGGATGTGTGAATCAGAAGTACCAATACCTGTGTGTATACGGGCACGATTGGCAGGTTTTAAGGCTTCTGCTGCCACGTCAATATCTTTTTGAACAGCTCTGGTGAGTCCGCAAACTATGGCGTTTCGAACTGTTTTGGCAACATCACTAACGGCCTCAAAATCTCCCGGAGAGGAAATGGGAAAGCCCGCCTCTATGATATCAACACCAAGCTCATCAAGTCGTTTGGCCAGTACGAGCTTTTCTGCTTTGTTAAGCTTACAGCCTGGAACTTGCTCTCCATCTCGTAATGTGGTGTCAAAAATTTGAACGTACTCTTGTTTCATGCAAAAAGCGTTAAAGACAAAAGTAACTAATTTTAACAATTACAAAAGCAAAAATAAAGACTTCCTTAAATTTCTTCACAACCTATCTTTGGCAGGTCAAATGTATATTCTCAATTTGTGTTAAAAAAGACATGCTCATTCTTGTATTTTACTTTATTTTGTGCGTGTTATACTTGGCCCAATGTAGTATTGCTACGAGTTGTGCGTTTTTATTTTAACATCAATCCACTACTGCATTCCACACGGCGTCCTTTGGGGGAGGAGCAGTAAAGCTTATCGGTTCTCTAAGTGTTGGATGTATAATGGTCAGCTTTCTGGCATGCAAATGAATGCTACCGTCTTTATTGGGGCGTTTGGCGCCGTATTTTAAATCCCCTTTTATGATAAGTCCTTCTGCGCTAAGTTGTGCTCGTATCTGATGGTGCCTTCCTGTTAGGAGCTCAATTTCTAGTAAGGTATAACGGTTAAGGTCCCGTTTTTTGGTGTAAATCAATTCGCTGAACTTGCTGTTGGGTACTTCTTTGCGGTGTGCATAAGATTTGTTTTGCGCCTGCTTTCTGATAAGGAAATGCGATAATCTTGTTGGTGTGTCAGCAGCAGTTCCGCTTACTATTGCCCAATAAGTTTTGGAGGTGGTTTTTTCGGCAAATTGCTTGTTAAGCCTGCTAAGCGCCTTAGATGTTTTGGCCAAAACCATAACCCCACTCGTGGGTCTATCAAGCCTGTGCACCAAGCCTAAATACACCTTGCCTGGCTTTTTATCCCTGACTTTAATGATGCTTTTTACTAGGTCTAGAACAGAGGGGTCTTTGGTGTTGTCTCCTTGTGCCAACACGCCAGGGGGTTTGTTGATAACCAGCAAGTGGTTGTCTTCAAAAAGTATTTGTGGATGCAATTAGTATTGTTCTTCTTTATTTGGAAAATCACTTGATTTTACGTCTTTAACATACTGTTTTATGGCTGTAGTCATTTGATCATACAAGTCCATATAGCGTCGTAAAAAACGGGGGCTGAACTCGGTCGTTAGCCCTAGCATATCGTGCAAGACCAATACCTGACCATCGACATCTCCACCAGCACCAATACCTATAACAGGTATTTTTACTGCTTCGGCTACTTTTTTGGCAAGTGCAGCAGGGATTTTTTCAAGCACCAACGCAAAACAGCCCAGTTGCTCCAGTAGTTTGGCATCTTCTAATAGTTTTTTTGCTTCAGCTTCTTCTCTTGCTCTGACCGTATAGGTGCCAAATTTATAAATGGATTGCGGGGTAAGCCCTAAGTGTCCCATTACGGGTATTCCTGCGTTGAGGATACGAACCATGGAATCCTTAATTTCTGCCCCTCCCTCAATTTTAACAGCGTGGGCACCGGCCTCTTTCATGATGCGTATGGAAGAACGTAAGGCCTCTTTTGGATCTGACTGATAACTACCAAAGGGCAAATCAACCACGACCAACGCACGGTTTACGGCATTGACCACCGCACTGGCATGATAAATCATCTGATCTACAGTTATGGGCAGCGTTGTTTCGTGCCCCGACATGACATTTGAGGCAGAGTCTCCTACTAAAATAACGTCTATATGCGCCGCGTCAACAGCTTTGGCCATAGAGTAGTCATAAGCGGTTAACATGGATATCTTGGTCCCCGATGCTTTCATCTCGATCAATGCATTTGTCGTAATGCGCTTATATACTTTTTCAGATGCAGACATATAATTTTTTTTCAAAAATACATTATTGAGCGCATATTACCCTAGACATGACACCCTGTCATGAATTTGTTGTGGCACAAAGATTGAAATAAGCATTAAAAACATATTTAAATGAGTAAGATTATTGGTATCGATTTAGGAACAACAAACTCTTGTGTTTCTGTTATGGAAGGTAACGAACCGGTTGTTATTCCAAATGCTGAAGGAAAACGTACAACCCCTTCGGTTATCGCTTTTGTTGAAGGTGGTGAAATTAAAGTAGGTGACCCTGCTAAAAGACAAGCAGTTACCAACCCAACAAAAACCATTTCGTCCATAAAACGTTTTATGGGTAACAAGTTCTCTGAGTCTAAAAATGATATTGAGCGCGTGCCCTATAAAGTGGTAAAAGGAGACAACGATACGCCACGTGTTGACATAGAAGGTCGTTTATATACGGCACAAGAATTATCAGCAATGGTGCTTCAAAAAATGAAAAAAACAGCTGAAGACTATCTTGGACAAAGCGTAACGGAAGCTGTAATTACAGTTCCTGCTTACTTCAACGACGCACAACGACAAGCAACAAAAGAGGCCGGCGAGATATCAGGTCTTAAAGTACAACGTATCATCAACGAGCCAACGGCTGCAGCTCTTGCCTACGGTTTGGACAAGACGGGGTCTGATAGAAAAATTGCAGTTTATGATCTAGGAGGTGGAACTTTTGATATTTCTATCATTGAATTAGGCGACGGCGTATTTGAAGTATTGTCAACTAATGGGGATACCCATCTAGGTGGTGATGACTTTGATGACGTGATCATTCACTGGCTGGCCTATGAGTTTGAAGAAAATGAAGACATCAACTTGCGCAAAGATCCTATGGCCTTACAGCGCTTAAAAGAAGCCGCTGAAAAAGCCAAAATCGAATTGTCATCTTCTACACAAACAGAAATTAATTTACCCTACATCACGGCAACTGCTACTGGACCTAAACACTTGGTAAAAACGCTTACCCGTGCTAAGTTTGAGCAATTGGCTGATGAGTTGGTAAAGCGTTCGATGAACCCTGTTAAAAGCGCTTTAGATGATGCTGGCCTGTCTACAGGTGATATTGATGAAGTTATCTTGGTTGGAGGTTCTACACGTATTCCTGTTATACAAGAAGAAGTTGAGAAGTTTTTTGGCAAAAAACCTTCAAAAGGGGTAAACCCAGATGAGGTGGTTGCTATTGGTGCTGCCATTCAAGGTGGCGTTTTAACAGGTGATGTTAAAGATGTATTGCTCTTAGACGTAACGCCGCTATCGCTTGGTATTGAAACCATGGGCGGGGTGATGACCAAACTTATAGAGTCCAACACAACCATACCTTCAAAGAAATCTCAAGTGTTTTCTACAGCTGCTGACAACCAGCCCTCTGTTGAAATTCACGTACTGCAAGGAGAGCGTTCTATGGCTACAGATAATAAAACCATTGGTCGCTTTCATTTAGATGGTATCCCTCCTGCACAAAGAGGAGTGCCACAAATTGAGGTTACGTTTGATATTGACGCTAACGGACTAATACACGTTACAGCACTAGACAAGGCTACCAATAAGTCTCAGGACATTCGTATTGAAGCATCTTCGGGGCTTACTGAAGAAGAAATTGAGCGTATGCGTAAAGAAGCAGAAGCCAATGCTGATGCGGATAAAAAGGCCAAAGAAGAAGTTGACGTGCTAAATAATGCCGATCAAATGATTTTCCAAACGGAAAAGCAATTGAAAGAATTTGGAGATAAATTATCTGCAGATAAAAAAGCACCTATTGAAACGGGTCTTGAAGCTTTGAAAAAGGCATACGAGTCTAAAGATTTAGAGGCCATCAAACCTGCATTAGACAATATTAACGAAGCATGGAAACAGGCTTCTGAAGAAATGTACAAAGCGCAGCAAGAAGCTGGTGGTGCAGACGCCCCTCCAACAGAAGGTGCTGATGCCAACTCATCTTCTGATGATGACGTTGAAGATGTTGATTTTGAAGAAGTAAAATAATGATATCTGCGCCCCACTTTTGTGGGGCGCTTCTTTTTTTATGTCACAAGAAACAATCCTTAAGAAAATACAAGATCGTTGCGCGAATACGTTTGTCGATACCCTTAATATTCGTTTTGTTGAGGTTGGCGAAGATTATCTTGTTGCAAAAATGCCAGTAACCCCTGCTGTTTTGCAATTAGACGGCGTGTTACACGGGGGTGCTACGGCTGGTTTTGCCGAGACCGTTGGCAGTGCGGCCTGTGCTATATTTCGAGGAGCTGATGATATTATGATTCGTGGTATAGAAGTTTCTGCTAATCACGTACGAGGTGTTCGTTCAGGTCATGTATATGCCAAAGCTGTGGCTGTCCATATGGGTAAAACTATGCAACTCTGGCAGATATCTATCACTGACGATGATGATAAATTGGTGTCTTCTTGTAAGTTAACAACACTTTCCTTACCGAGAAACAAATAGGTTTTGTATTTTTAAACTAAACCTAAGAAATGCATTTAGAAAGAATACGAGAAAACCAACGAGGTCGTTTTGACCGCTATGTGATAGGGACGTTGATTATCGTATTTACTTTTTTTGTGGCTCAAATACCTCATACCTATGCTGTAATTAAATCGGTTGGTCTTGAACAGCTCGGCACACTAGATATTGCAGGCACACTTCAAGCTCTTCCTCCTAACACAACCCTGGTGCTCATGCTTTTTCCATTTGCACTTGTGGCCGTTTTGGTATTGGTGTTGATTCGTTATCTGCACAACATTTCTATTCGTGAATTCATAACTGTACGTGACAAAATTGATTGGAAACGTATTGGTTTTGCTTTTACAGGAATAGTCTTATTGAATTCATTGTTTTTTATAATTTCATATTACACGAACCCATCCGATTTTCAATGGAACTTTAATCCACAAGCTTTTGCCGCGTTATTTTTGATTGCAATCGTTTTAGTGCCTTTGCAAACTAGTGCGGAAGAGCTCTTTTTTCGGGGCTATTTGATGCAAGGATTTGGACAAATATTTAAGTACCGAATATTTCCATTACTCATTACTTCATTGTTGTTTGGATTTATGCATTTTGGAAACCCAGAGATTGACAAGCTTGGTCCGCTGTTAATAGTGTCTTATGTGTCTATGGGATTTTTCTTTGGCATCATCACCCTGATGGACGAAGGTCTTGAACTCGCACTTGGGTATCATGCGGGTAATAATTTGCTTATTTCTCTTTTGGTTACTTCAGATTGGACCGCTTTCCAAACCAATTCGTTGTTTTTGGATGTCTCCGATCCCGATGTTTATATGCTTGCCTTTATGCAACTGCCTATGTTGCTGATTTTATTGGCACTGTTTAGCTGGAAGTATAAATGGAAGTGTTGGTACCAAAGATTGATTAGCAGCCCTACAGCTTAAGCAGCATTTTGATATTCCCTCGTGCATAAGGACTATCCTCATTGGGTACTTCTTTAAAACCAAATTTTTGATAGAGGTAAATGGAGTTTTTTAATTTTTTATTTGAATAGAGTAGGATCGCTTTATGTCCTTGGGCAGCAGCTGTGTTAATGGCATGTTGAAGCAGTTGCTGACCATATCCATTTCCCTGTTGTGAAGCGGTAACTGCCATTTTTCCTAGTTCTACACAGCCATCATTAGGCGGTAAAAGGGCATAGGTGGCAATGACAATTCCGTTTAGCTTACCAAAGAAAATACGCCCCCCTTTTTCTATGATTTCAGATGCGCAGTTTTCAAGTAAGGTAGCATCATAAGGCTCTACCACAAAAAACTTGTTTAACCACTCCTCGTTAAGAGTTTTGAAAAAAGGACTCAGTGCAGAGGAAAAGTCGCAAATTTCCATTTTAGTCACGCCCAATCATGTTTTTGGGCTGTACCCATTTATCAAACTCTTCTTCAGTAAGATACCCTGTTTGTAAAGCCGCTTTCTTGAGAGTAAGTTTGTTTTGATGTGCCAGATTAGCAATTTCAGCAGCCTTGTAATATCCAATTTTTGGATTTAGAGCAGTGACCAACATCAAGGAGTTTTTGAGTAATTCATCAACCTTATCTGTATTGGGCTCTATACCTTGCGCACAGTTGAGGTCAAAACTTACACAAGCATCACCAATAAGCTGGGCAGATTCTAAAACATTGAGTGCCATTACAGGTTTGTATACGTTAAGTTCAAAATGGCCTTGTGAACCTGCAAATGCCACTGCCGTGTCATTCCCCATGACTTGGGCACATACCATGGTAAGCGCCTCACATTGGGTAGGATTTACTTTTCCTGGCATGATGGAGCTTCCAGGTTCATTAGCTGGAATTATCAATTCGCCAATACCTGAGCGAGGGCCACTGGCCATGATGCGAATGTCATTTCCAATTTTAAATAACGATACGGCCATTTGACGAAGTGCGCCATGTGTTTCCACAAGCGCATCGTGAGCAGCTAGGGCTTCAAATTTATTTTTAGCCGACACAAAAGGAAGTCCAGTAAATTGTGCGATATACCTAGAAACTTTCTGGGCATATCCTTTAGGAGTATTGATGCCCGTTCCTACAGCAGTACCTCCCAGTGCCAATTGTGCTAGGTGAGGTAGAGTGTTTTCCAATGCCTTAATGCCTTGGTTGAGTTGGGCTACATAACCCGAAAACTCTTGTCCTAAGCTCAAAGGGGTAGCGTCCATAAAGTGCGTGCGTCCAATTTTAATGACGTCATCAAAATCAGCTGCTTTTTTCGCCAAAGTATCTCTTAACTGCAGAACACCAGGCAGTGTGACTTCCACAACCTTTTTATAAATGGCAATATGCATGCCAGTAGGGAAGGTATCGTTAGAAGATTGTGACTTATTTACATCATCGTTTGGGAGTAGTGTGCGTTCACCTTCACCCAATACTCGTCCCTGAAGGACATGTGCCCGGTTGGCAATAACCTCATTTACATTCATGTTGGATTGGGTGCCAGATCCGGTTTGCCATGCCACTAAAGGAAAATGATCATTGAGCTCGCCCGCTTCAATCTCATCACATACTTGTGCGATTAAGTCGCGCTTTTCGGCGGTCAAGACACCCAGCTCCTCATTGGTGTAGGCAGCAGCCTTTTTGAGGACTGCAAAACCGTATATAATGTCGATGGGCATAGAACTTGGACTACCAATCTTAAAGTTTTTTCTAGAGCGTTCTGTTTGCGCGCCCCAATATTTATCGGCTGGCACTTGAACGTTTCCCATGGTATCTTTTTCTTTCCTAAACTTCATGTGTTTGTTTTGTGCAAAAATACAAAAGGATTAGCAAATTGAGTGTTGCTCGGTACGCAGCCAATATGTACCTTTGTAAAAACTTTCACCCATGATTGAATTTGATCAATATCTTGGTTTCTTAGCATTCTTGACTATTCTCACAATAGGATTCTGGTTAATGATTTTTCTTATCACCTTCGTTATTCCTTTTTGGTTAACAGGAAATTTGATGCAGTGGCTTAAAGAAAAACGTCAAAAATCGAAGGAGTAACTACAATTCAACCCCTTCGCCACCACCATAATTGCCGTCACCTCCTCGTTGAAGGTCTTTTTCCTGTCTAAACCTGTATGTAAATGTAAGCTTATAATAAGGCTTTCGTCTTTGGTATTCTGCAACGGTAGCAATATTTTCCGTAAATGTATTCCACCTGTAGATGCTATTGTTAAACACATCATTAAAGTTTAGGTTGATGGTCGCATTATCGTTTAAGATGTCTTTACTTATACCAAGACTCACTCCTCCAAACCCTTTTCTGCTTCCATAGGCGGATTCTTGTGGACCCACATACCAAACGTTAACCTGGGTGTTGATTCCCCATGGGAGCTTTAGGTTGTTGCGAAAATTTCCAGACCAACTTTCATTTTCATTATCCAGCACGAGATTTTCATACGTCCCTTTGTCAATGCTTTTAAATATGTTAAAGCTAATGTTGGTTCGCCATTTTGTTGACCAACGAATAGCGCTATTGGCCTCAAAGCCCAATCGGTCTTGACTTCCAAAATTGACAGGGAAGCGCTTTATTACTGCCGTATTTTCGCCATTCACTTCAACAAACTCCCCTGACTCAACGGTTATGCGTTGTCTTGGTTCATAGCTTCGTGTGAAATAGATGGAGCTATTTAGACTAAACTTTTTGAATTGCTTTAAAAAGCCAAGGTCAAAGCCATCAGAATAACTGGGACGAAGATTTGGATTTCCTTGAAAAAAACTGGTTTCACTAGCTCTAGATCTGAAGGGGTTTAGTCCTCTTGCACCAGGCCTGCTTAAACGACGATTATAGCCAAAGGTAAGATTGGACGTTTCTGAAAATTCAACTCCAATATTGAGTGTAGGAAATAGGCCGTCAAAAATATTATTTCCTTCTTCCGAGGTCGTTTTTTGAATCACGGTCCAGTCGGTGTGTTCGTATCTCAATCCCGCGAGAAATGAAAAGCCGTTCCATTTTTTACCAAACTGTGAATAAACAGCATGTATGGTTTGCTCGTAATCTAAAAAGTTAGTTAAGCCTTCATCAACAACCATCGTGCCTCCTGTAATTTCATTTAAGACGGTAAACCCCGTATCTTGTTTTTCGTTGGTGCTTCGATAACCTGCTTCAAACTGGGTATTTTTATCAATAGGCCATACATAGTCTAGCTGTGCTAAGAACTGCTTTTTGCGTTCTTCTGTATTGTTTTCTTCCAAAAGACTAAGGGAGTTTGACGGAAGAAATGTTTGCGTCTGTAAATCTGAAAACTCATCTTCAGTAATACGCTCAGTTTGTATCGTGACATCAAGTTTGTGCCCTACTTCGTCAAACTTGTGGGTAAGCGTAAAGCTCAATTGATTACTTACATCCTTGTCTTTTTCAATTTCGGATCGCAATGACCTTGTCTTGTCTTCTCCAAGTAAGGTGTGGTTTTGTTGATTACTCGTTATGTCATCCCCATCTCTGTCGTTTGTGACATATGAAAATGTGAATTTTGTTTTCTGTGCAAGATTGATATCAACCCCTAAATTGACATTACTACCAACCCTTCTTCGGTCAAAGCTGCGTCTTTCATAGAATTTATCATAAGTACCTACGGCTGTGTAGGTGTTTTCTTGAAAGGCACCGCCCAAATTTGTATTATCTCCATAGCCAGAATTGGTGAAAAAGTTGAATTTGCCGACCTTGTAGTTCAGACTAGCATTAGCGCCATAGCTATCAAATTTTCCTCCCGAAACATTAACGACTCCGTTAAGACCTTTAAGTGTGTTTTTGGCTAAAATAATATTCACAATTCCCGATGAACCTTCAGCTTGATAACGTGCCGATGGAGCTGTAATGACTTCTACCCGTTCTATAGATTCGGCTGGTAAGTCTGCTAATGCAGTAATTCCATTTAGGCCAACCAGACCAGAGGGTTTTCCGTCTATTAGTATACGAACATTGGTACTGCCACGTAATTCTAAATTGCCCTCTAAGTCAAGGGATAGAGAAGGTATGTTCTCCAACACATCGGATACGTTAGTCCCTTTAGCATTGAGATTTTGGCCTACATTATAAACCCGTTTATCTAATCTAATTTCAACATCAGACCTTCTTCCTACTAAGTCAATACCTGCTAACTGATTTTCCTTTGGTATCAATTGGAGCGAACCCAAATCAGTTCTTTTAGAAAGATCTTTTGTAAACATAAGAGTTTCAAAACCTACATAATCTACCTGTATCTCTACAGTTGAAACGCTACTTTGTAAGATGGCTTTTCCTTTTTCATCCGAAACTGTACCACCAATCAATTTGTTGTTTGCTGGATTACGTAACGTAATGGTTGCAAATGGAAGAAAATCTCCTGAATTCTTGTCTTGAATGCTTGCGACGATGGTATAGCGTTGTTGCGCAAATCCATAACCCACACATAGCAGTAGCAAGGATATAATCCCTATTATTCTCATGCTTTTTTTTTGCAAATGTAGTTTATTAAATTAATACAATTCAACAACTAAGAAACGGTTGTTGTAAAACCTTGTCTTTCAGTGAGAATTACTTTACTTAACTCCAAGTGTTTCGAGATCTCTTTTGAGTTTTACTGCTGATGTAAAGTGAATGCCGTTAATCCCCAATTGTGTAGCTGCGTGAACATTTTCTAACTTATCATCAATGAATACCGCGTTTTCTGGCGTTATTTTATAGCGATCTAATGTCAACATATAAATATTCGCATCTGGCTTTTTCATTTTTTCAGTCCCCGATACCACGATGCCCTCAAACCATGAAAGAAAATCGAAACGTTCCAAAGCCACTGGAAATGTTTCATGGCTCCAGTTGGTCAGTCCAATTAGCCTGTATTTATTATGATCTTTGAACGTTTTTAAAAGCTCTACAGTATCTGAGTGTTCATATCCCAACATCTCTTCCCAGAGTCCGTAATACATACGTATAAGACGTTCGTGTTCGGGATACATGGCTACTCTTTCATCTGTAGCTTTTTGAAGGGAGTAACCAGCATCTTGGTTTTCATTCCATTCCCATGAGCAAATGGTATTTAAAAAGTGACTCATTTCTTCTTGATCCCCTCTAAATTCTTTTAAAAAGACATAAGCAGGGTTCCAGTCGATAAGCACACCGCCAAAATCAAAAATCAGGGTATCTACATTGTTCATAAGGTTTCATCTTTAGGTTGGTTCTGAGACATTAAAAAGGCTTTTAAGAAACGGTCTAGATCTCCATTGAGCACATCTTCTACGGCTGCTGTTTCTTCTTGGGTTCTTACATCTTTTATTAGTTTGTAGGGGTGAAGCACATAGTTTCTAATTTGAGAACCCCACTCAATCTTCATTTTACCGGCCTCAATATCTTCACGTGCCGCCATGCGTTTTTGCAATTCAATTTCATACAATTGCGAGCGAAGCATTTGCATAGCACGATCACGGTTGTCGTGTTGCGATCTTGTTTCGGAGCAAGATATCTGTATGCCTGAAGGCTTATGTACCAGTTGTACTTTGGTTTCAACTTTGTTTACATTTTGCCCACCTGCACCACTAGAACGCGCTGTTGTAATTTCAATGTCTGCGCTGTTGATTTCTATTTCAATAGAATCATCGACCAATGGATATACATAGACCGACGCAAAACTTGTATGACGCTTCGCATTACTGTCAAAAGGAGAAATGCGCACCAGCCTGTGTACGCCGTTCTCGCCTTTAAGCCAGCCAAAGGCATAATGTCCCTCTATCTCTAAAGTAACTGTTTTAATACCAGCTACATCACCCTCTTGGTGGTTTAGCTCTCTTATTTTAAATCCTTTTCTGTCTGCCCACATCTGATACATCCGCATTAACATAGCTGCCCAATCACAACTTTCAGTACCGCCAGCTCCTGCCGTTACTTGAATTACGGCACTTAGATTATCTCCTTCATCCGAAAGCATATTTTTGAACTCCAGTTCCTCAAAGTGGTTAATTGTAGTTTTGAAATGGCGTTTGAGTTCTGCTTCATCCACTTCACCAGACTTAAAGAATTCAAGCAATACCTCAAAATCTTCAACGAGTTGAGCGGCTTTTTCATAATCGATAATCCATTGCTTTGTGCTTCTCAATTCACGCATGAATTGTTCCGCTTTCTTGGAGTCATTCCAAAAATTGGGGTCTAGGGTTTTTTCTTCTTTGTTAGCAACATCAATGCTTCGCGCATCAATGTCAAAGATACCTCCTCAGCGCTCCAAGGCGCTCTATCAGACTTTTAAGCTGGTCTTGATTCAAATTTTTTGTAGTTTAGAATTGTAAAAATACATCATTATGCCCTCAAAACTCACCATATCCGCTTATTTTTGTCTGCTATTTAGCTGCACCCATATGACACACACTCCACCTGATGCTAGTCCCAAGGACAAAGAACTATCCATCCATGGCGATACGCGTATTGATCCCTACTACTGGCTTAACGATAGAGAAGATCCAGAAGTAATTCAATATCTTGAAGATGAAAACAGCTACACCAAAGCTGTACTCAACCCCACAGAAAAGATGCAAAAGCAACTTTTTGAGGAAATGAAAGGGCGTATTAAGGAAGACGACAGTTCTGTGCCTTATTTTTTGAATGACTATTGGTATATCCGCCGTTATGAAAAAGGAAAAGATTATCCAATTTTCACCCGCAAACACAAAACATTAGCTGCAAGGGAAGAAATATTGTTGGATGTAAACGAATTGGCTAAAGACTTGGCTTATTGTCAAGTTTCGGGACTTAGCGTGAGTCCTGATAATACCAAATTAACTTACGGGATTGATACCTTATCGAGACGGATTTACACCATAAAAGTAAAAGATTTAACTAGTGGTAAAATGCTTAAAGACGAAATTCATGGTGTGAGTTCCTATGCAGCCTGGGCCGCAGACAGTGAAACCTTTTTTTATACATCAAAAGACGAAGAAACTCTTCGTACAGACAAGATTTATCGACATAAAATTGGCAGCAGTCAGTCCGATGACGTAATGGTTTTTGAAGAAAAAGACGAAACGTTTTACACTTTTGTTTATCCTTCAAAATCTCGTGAATATATCATGATTGGCTCTACCAGTACCATGACCTCTGAATACCAGTTTTTACCTACTAATAGACCAAAGGGTAAGTTTGAGATTATTCAAAGACGAGAGCGTGGTTTAGAATATGACGTTGCTCATTTTGAAGATAATTTCTATATATCTACAAATGTAGACAATAGCACCAATTTTAAATTGGTCAAAGCAGCCGTGTCATCGCCAAGTAAGAAAAATTGGATTGATGTTATTCTACACCGTGAAGATGTGCTTTTGGAGGGCGTTGAGCTTTTTCGAAATTTTATGGTGGTTTCTGAGCGCATCAACGGCTTACTTCAGTTAAGAGTTGTAAGTTGGGACGGTAGTGACGATTATTATATAGATTTTGAAAGTGAGACCTATTCTGCTTCTTTAGGAACAAATGTTGATTTTGATGCCCAAACTTTTAGGTACAATTTTACCTCATTAACAACCCCTTCCAGTGTTATTGATTATAATCCCACCACGAAAAGCAAAGAAGTTAAAAAAGAGCAGGAAGTATTAGGAGGTTCTTTTGATAAAACCAATTATGTCGCTGAGCGCTTATGGGCTATTGCAGATGACGGTACCCAAATTCCGATTTCATTAGTACGTCATAAAGATACGGCAATGACCTCAAAAACACCCTTGCTGCAATATGGCTACGGTTCTTATGGCAATACCATTGACCCTTATTTTTCGTCTGTTCGATTGAGTTTGCTAGACAGGGGCTTTGTGTTTGCAATTGCACATGTCCGGGGTGGCGAGTATTTGGGAAGAGCTTGGTATGAAAACGGCCGGCAGCTTAGCAAAAAGAATACGTTTACAGATTTTATTGCATGTTCAAAATTTCTAATTGATAAGTCATACACGTCATCAGCACACCTATATGCTATGGGAGGATCAGCAGGGGGATTGTTGATGGGAGCTGTTATGAACATGGCACCAGAGTTATATAACGGAATTGTTGCGGCTGTTCCTTTTGTTGATGTGGTAACGACTATGCTAGATGATTCTATTCCACTCACCACGGGAGAGTATGACGAATGGGGTAATCCAAATGATGAAACCTACTATCATTATATTAAATCTTATTCGCCTTATGACAACGTCAAGAAAATGTCATATCCAAACACATTGGTAACAACCGGCTTGTATGATTCACAAGTGCAATATTGGGAGCCTGCAAAATGGGTGGCAAAGCTTCGTGATGTGCAACAAGGCGATAATCTGATTCTTTTGAATACTAATATGGATGCAGGTCATGGTGGGGCATCGGGTAGGTTTGAAGCATTAAAAGAAATTGCAATGGAATACGCTTTTCTCCTATATTTAGAGAAGAATTAGGGTAAATGATATTTTGATGATTTTTATTAAATTTGTCCACCAATATTTCCGCACGACTTGTGCCACAACATGACAACCAATAAAATAAACGCAAATAACAGCGCTTTAGAGCTGATTGGAAATACACCACTCGTTAAGCTCAATAGCATTACCGATGGTCTCAAGGGTGACTTTTATGCCAAAGTTGAAGCCTTTAACCCAGGCCACTCTAATAAAGACAGGATTGCACTCCACATTATAGAAAAGGCTGAGGAAAAAGGTATTTTGAAGCCTGGCAGTACCATTATCGAAACAACATCTGGTAATACGGGCTACAGTTTGGCTATGGTTAGCATCATAAAAGGATATGATTGCATACTGGCTGTTACTTCTAAATCCTCTCCTGACAAGATAGACATGCTAAGATCTATGGGTGCAAAGGTATACGTTTGCCCAGGCCATGTTAGTGCCGACGATCCTCGATCATACTACCAAGTGGCAAAACGATTGAGCGAGGAGATTGAGGGGTCTATTTATATCAATCAATATTTTAACGTACTCAATACAGAAGCCCATTATCTTACTACTGGCCCAGAAATTTGGAACCAAACAGCAGGAAAGATTACGCACTTGATTGCCAGTAGTGGTACAGGTGGTACCATTTCTGGAATTGGTCGTTATTTAAAAGAACAAAACAAAGACGTTCAGATCATAGGCGTTGATGCTTATGGTTCCGTGTTGAAAAAATTTCACGAAACCCATGAATTTGATCCAAACGAAATCTACCCTTATCGCATAGAGGGGCTTGGTAAAAATCTTATACCGTCTGCTACAGATTTTGATGTCATTGATCATTTCGAAAAAGTAACAGATGAGGAAAGTGCACACACAGCACGAGAAATAGCGAAAAAAGAAGGTTTGTTTGTTGGGTACACCTCAGGAGCAGCGCTTCAAGCTGCCCGTCAGCTGGATAATCAAGGCACCTTTTTTGATGAAAAAAGTGTTGTAGTTATTATTTTCTGTGATCATGGCTCTCGTTATATGAGTAAAATTTACAGCGATAAATGGATGCGCGAACAAGGTTTTTTCGATGCCAAAAATATCGAAAAGGAAAAACCAATAGAGTATATTCGTTAAATCTTTAATAGCGCATATCAGCTTTATACCTATATTTGTAACAACTTAAAAACCAATACATTGACGAACGACTTATTTGCAAAAATCCGAAATAATAAAGGACCGCTTGGAAAGTGGGCATCTGTAGCTGAGGGTTATTTCGCATTTCCCAAACTTGAAGGTGAAATAGGTAACCGCATGTATTTTCAAGGTAAAGAAGTGATCACTTGGAGTGTTAATGACTATTTGGGTCTTGCCAATCATCCTAAGGTTCGTGAGATTGATGCAAAGGCTGCTGCTGAACACGGTTCTGCTTATCCTATGGGCGCACGCCTTATGTCGGGTCATACCTCCTTTCACGAACAATTACAAGATGAGTTGGCTGAATTTGTTGGTAAAGAAGCAGCTTATGTACTGAATTTCGGCTATCAGGGCATACTTTCTACTATCGACACCTTGGTTTCTAAAAACGATGTTATTGTTTACGATGTTGATTCGCATGCATGTATCGTTGACGGCGTTCGTTTGCACGTAGGCAAACGCTTTACCTTCCGTCACAACGACATTGAGAGTCTTGAAAAAAACTTACAACGCGCTACACGTGTAGCAGGTGAAACGGGTGGTGGTATTTTGGTTATTTCGGAAGGTGTATTTGGTATGCGTGGCGAACAAGGACGTTTACGAGAAATTGCAGCCCTTAAAGAAAAGTATGGATTCCGTTTTTTGGTTGATGATGCGCATGGCTTCGGAACCCTAGGAACAACGGGTGCTGGGGCAGGAGAAGAGCAGGGCGTTATGGACGACATTGATGTGTACTTTGCCACCTTTGCCAAGTCTATGGCAAGCACGGGTGCCTTTATTGCTGGCGACAAGGAAATCATGGACTACATGAAGTACAATATGCGTTCACAAGTATTTGCCAAGTCATTACAAATGGTATTGGTCAAAGGAGCGTTAAAACGATTAGAGATGTTGCGTACAATGCCAGAGCTAAAAGCAAAACTTTGGGAAAATGTACACGCACTTCAATCAGGTTTAAAAGCACGCGGATTTGATATTGGTACTACACAAAGTTGTGTTACGCCAGTTTACCTAAAAGGAAGTATTTTGGAAGCGATGGTCTTGGTAAAAGACCTTCGAGAAAACTACGGTATATTTTGTTCTATTGTTGTTTATCCGGTAATACCCAAAGGGCTCATTTTATTGCGCCTTATTCCTACATCATCACACACGCTTGAGGATGTGCGTGAAACTTTGGAAGCCTTTTCTTCTATTCGTGAGAAGTTAACTTCTGGTGTATACAAACGGTTGTCCGAAAACTTAGCTGCCACAGCAGACGCTTAGTCTTCGGCATACATGGCTACAACAGGACTGCCATCCAGTGTAATATAACCTCTGAACATCCCCGGTGTATTGAAAGCCATGACTACATGACCTTGACTGTCAAGCCCAATAACTCCTCCTGAGCCTCCTTTTTCTTTTAATGCAGCAATGACTTCTATGGATGCCTTTTCAATGGAGTGACCTGCATATTTCATTCGTGCAGCTATGTCGTGTGCAACAACATTTCGAATAAAATATTCACCATGGCCTGTAGCTGAAATTCCACAAACACCATTTTTGGCATAAGTTCCTGCTCCAATCACAGGAACATCACCAATACGACCATAGCGCTTATTGGTCATCCCCCCAGTTGATGTTCCGGCAGCTAAATTTCCATGTTGATCTAATGCCACTGCGCCAACAGTACCCAGTTTGGCTTGCGTGACCGCTTTCATAGAAGCTTTTACTCTAAGAAGTTCATCATAGTTTTTTTGCGTAAAAAAATATGATGAATCAACTTGTTTAAGTCCTTGTTCTAGGGCAAATTCTTCTGCTCCTTGTCCACTCAAAAAAACATGAACCGAGTGGTCTAATACTGCACGGGCAACCTGAATGGGGTTTTTTATTGTTGATATCCCAGTAGCTGCACCAGCAGCGCCGGTCGCACCATCCATGATAGCGCTATCCATTTCATTGGTTTCATTAAAAGTAAATACCGAGCCTTTTCCCGCATTAAAGAGTGGGGAATCTTCTAAATATTCAATGGCAGTTTGCACCGCATCTACGCTAGAGCCGCCTTTTTGGATAACTGACCTGCCTTTTAATAAAGCCTCTTTTAAGGTGTTGCTGTAGGCTTGTTCCATACTGTCTGTTACACTTCCTCGTGAAATCCAGCCTGCGCCGCCGTGAATAACCAACACAGCTTTAGACGTTTTTTCAGATGTAGTTGTACAGTTCATAAACAAAACAAAAATTAAAAAAAGGGTAATTTGGCGTAAGTACATCGATTATTTTTTTCTAAAATAACACATTTTATAAATAGCTTGTTAAAAGCTGCTTTAAATGCTCCCTTTCCGCCTAGATTATTTTGCCAAATAGGCTGCTGCCCAAGTGTACTCCATCAGTGTAATCGATCGTAACGAATTAATTTTTTATGAGTTTTATAGCAGGTCTATGTTCTGTTTTCACTAAATAGACACCACTAATCAAACCTTGAACGTCAATTCGTTGGCCTGGATCAACATTTTTTTTCATAATGACTTTGCCTGACAAGTTGTAAACCTTAACGGTTTCGGTTTTGTGCAACCCATTTATTAAAATAAAATCGCTTGAGGGGTTTGGGTAAATATTAATGTTGTTTACGGATTCAAAATCTTGAACCTTAAGGGTGATTTGGTTATCATAGTCATAAATGGTTCTATATGCAATGGTAAAACCCATGGATGTGTTGTAAAAAAAATTGTAATATCCGTAACTTTATGTACATGTGGGAAGTCTTCGTAGACATAATCAATCCCTATCTTGTCTTTAAATGGATGATAGATACTGCTTAGTAAAGCAGACGTATCATAATTGTATTCTCTTTTAGACCTCTCAGCGCCGTTAAAAGATCTTGTTCTACGTATTCTATTTCCATTTGGATCTAAAACATAGTCTATCTTTTCTTTAACTTCAGTTGAAAGATTAATTACTTGTGTCATTATGTTATTGTTTGACGTGTAAGTAAATGAAGATGTATTTGAAACCACCCATTTTGTATTAACCCATTCTTCACTTGACACACCTGTTAGTTTGTCTTCTGTGTACGTTAAATCATCTTTACACTTATTTATCCACTGAGTGCCAGTCCAATTTTGAATAATAAAAAATAAAAGCTGGTTGTTGTTGTTGTTGTAGGTTAAGGTAGTTCTGTAGCTATTTATCCATAGGCCATTAGTCCAGTCTTGGCCTAAAATTTGTGTAACTAGATTATTTGCGTATGTGTAGGTGGTTTTTTCAGAGTTTACGTATTGGCTGTCACGCCACAACTGTTCAATTTTTTCTATCACTTGATTGTTGGTATTATAGGTATATGTTATTTTGGAAGACTGTTGCCATTTAGGGTCAACCCAAACAAAAGCACTTTGGGAGATTAAATTTCCATTTAGGCCCTACTCATAGTTATAGCCATAATCATTGATGTAAACGCTACCATCATAATCTTGTAAAATGGAAGATTTGATTTTTGTTTGTGCGTAGGAAAGTGTAATTGTTAATAAAACTACTATAGCGTGTAAATTTTTTTTCATTTTGTAGGTTTTCATTTTCAAAAATTAAGTTTAGCGCAGTATCAACATCGAATTTTGACTAAGTGTTTGCTAAGACATAGGAGTACACAATGCACGCATCTGACTTTAATAATGATGTATATTTAAAGCCTCAAATCTGAAAAAAAGTAATAAGGTGGAATGGGTTAATCATTTAGTTTAACAGACTTGGGGTTTGTCTGATACTAATTTACAAAAAAAATTGAATACCTTTTTGTGGTAAACCTAATGCGAATTCTCTATGGGTAAGCTTCAGAGCTCATGTACAGGGACATTGACAAAAAAAGGATTATTATGTAAGTTGCAAGACTAATAAAATGATATTTACGGGTAAGCCAATAAGAAATAGCATAAACACTCTTTTCACATGGATTTGACCTAAAATAGCACCCAAATACAAGGTGGTGGCTGCTACGCAAAATAAAAGCTGCACCATATCCCATATGGTCGGTATCCCTTGTAGGATGAAATAAACGGCAATAGAGCCAATACAGGCTTGAAAAATGATGGTTAATGGAATAAGTTGGAAGTAGTTACCTGCAAAATATCGGTAAGCTTTTGTAAACATAATAGTAAGATTTAAGGGTAATCAAAAGTATAATTTTTTTTGAATTTCTAAAAAAGATTTAAAACCATCTATTTTTTTTACTTTTGTAAAAAATTTGGATGAGCCAAAAGCTACTACTTAGCGCCGAAGACCTCCGTATCATCCTTTTACGATTAGCTTGCCAACTTAAAGAAACTCACGGAGATTTCAACCATACACTCCTAGTTGGTCTGCAACCTCGAGGCGTACGGCTAGCCGAACGTTTATTAGAAGTGCTCACTCATCATTATAAGGTGCCTAACGTCCAGCTAAGCAAGCTTGATATCACCTTTTTTAGAGATGACTTCCGACGTAGCGACAAAGTTTTACATGCCAATGACAACAGTATGGAATTTGGTGTAGAGAATAAACGTATTATCTTAATTGATGATGTATTGTATACGGGGCGCAGTATACGTGCAGCGCTTACAGCTATAGATTCATACGGACGTCCAGAGGAAGTTCAACTTCTAACTCTAATCGATCGTAGATTTTCAAGACATCTGCCTATACAGCCCGATTTTTGTGGTCGACAAGTTGATGCGATTCAAAATGAGCGTGTCGTGGTTTGTTGGCAAGAAGAAGATAATGAAGATGCAGTTTATCTGGTAAATAAATAATATGAGCGAATTAAGCGTAAAGCATTTATTGGGCATCAAATATCTCACAGAAGCAGATATCCAGCTTATTTTTGATACGGCTACCCAATTTAAAGAAGTAATCAATCGCCCAATCAAAAAGGTTCCTTCATTACGCGACATTACCATAGCCAATCTTTTCTTTGAAAACAGTACACGTACGAAGCTCTCTTTCGAATTGGCTCAGAAAAGATTATCAGCTGATGTAATAAACTTTGCCTCTTCCATGTCATCTTTGAAGAAAGGGGAGACTTTAATAGATACTGTTAATAATATTTTATCAATGAAAGTTGACATGGTGGTGATGCGTCACTCCAGCCCAGGTGCTGCGAGCTTTCTGGCACAACACGTTGATGCAACTATTATTAACGCCGGCGACGGTGCACATGAGCATCCTACACAGGCTTTACTCGACACCTTTTCCATTAATGAGCGTCTTGGCGATATTGCAGGAAAAAAAGTAGTTATTATAGGCGACATTCTTCATTCAAGAGTAGCCTTGTCCAATATTTTCGCCTTACAAAAATTAGGCGCTGAGGTTTGTGTATGCGGTCCAAAAACATTAATACCCAAACATATTACTAGCTTGGGCGTCAGCGTAGAAACCGATGTCAATAAAGCCCTGAAATGGTGTGATGTAGCCAATGTTTTAAGAGTTCAATTTGAGCGCATGTCTGCAAGCTATTTCCCCTCTAACCGAGAATATGCTGCTTTTTATGGAATTACTAAACCCATGTTAGATGCATTGGACAAAGAAATTGTTATCATGCATCCAGGGCCAATCAATAGGGGTGTCGAACTGTCAAGTGCGGTTGTCGATTCTGAACAAGCCATTATTTTAGATCAAGTAGAAAATGGTGTGGCAATTCGGATGGCTGTATTATATTTACTAGCTGCAAAGAATTAATCATGCAAGTTAATCAACACGATAATACCACTGTTTTTTCTTGGGATAGTTCAGATCCAACTGGGATAGATTTTAGAAACCTTGTCAAAGGACACTACAAAAACATCCACCAGCAGAATATTGTTATTGATTTATCTGCGATCAAATCATTGAAGCCAAAACACGTTTTAGAATTTTCCGAACTCAATACGTATAACAAAGAACAAGTGTTAAAATCATTTGTTGTTATTGTTGGGACAATGTCTGTGAGTGAACTCCCCGATGATATCGCTACAGCACCAACACTGCAAGAGGCATTTGATATTATTGAGATGGAGGAAATTGAACGCGATTTAGGATATTGATGAAGCTAACAATATTGGGCTGCCATTCGGCTACCCCTCACGAGAACAAAAATCCTACGTCTCAGTTATTAGAAATCAAGGGACATCGATTTCTTATTGACTGTGGCGAAGGAACCCAAGTGCAATTGCGAAAGGCCAAGGTTTCTTTTGTTCATATTAAGCATATATTTATTTCTCACTTACATGGAGATCATTTTTATGGTCTTCCAGGGCTGGTTTCATCTTTTCGTTTATTAGGTCGTGAGGCACCACTTCATATTTATGGCCCTAAGGGCATTAAGGAAGCCCTGCTATTGCTGTTGAAATTATCCAAATCCAACATGAATTATCCCCTTCACTTTCACGAATTGTCCTCTAGCCAATCGGAATGTATTTTTGAAGACGATAGTGTGTTGGTACGCACAATTCCATTAAAGCACCGTATTTACACCAACGGTTTTTTGTTTGAGGAAAAAATTGGACTTAGAAGAATTGATGCAGACGCAGCCCAAGCTGCAGGTATTGATAAAAGCCACTATCGCTTGTTGCAGCAAGGACAAGATGTGGAAAGCAACGACGGTACTTTAGTCGAAAATAAAAATGTCACTTTTGCTCCTCATCCTGTTATGAGGTATGCATATTGCAG